>JANYDI010000140.1 GCA_025363695.1 Opitutia bacterium | reverse complement strand
GTAATGGAGGATTGATATATTAGGGCGTGTGATCAATTAAGCTATCATCAAACCACAAAATGAGAGCCCTGAAGGGGCGAATACTTGTCAGCCCAGGGCTTTAGCCCTGGGTTTTGGTTAGAAAACAAACCAGAGCCCTACAGGGGCGATTCATTAAAATATATCAAATTTATCTAAAAATTAACTATGGGCAATATATCAGGTTTAATGAATCGCCCTTACAGGGCTCTAAATCTTTTTTCCATGCCAAAACCCAGGGCTAAAGCCCTGGGCTGACAAGCATTCGCCCCTTCAGGGCTCTCATTTTGTGGTTTGTTATTGATAAACAACTTAGATCTATGTGATTTTAAAAGGCAAAAATAGCATCAGAATTAACACCCTAACCCAGGGCTAAAGCCCTGGGCTACAAAGAAGTCGCCCCTTCAGGGCTCTCATTTTGTGGTTTGATGATAGCTTAATTGATCACACGCCCTAAAATATCAATCCTTCATTACAAAAAAATTTCCTTCACAGAACATAAAACCAAGCTTTCAAAAGCAATTCATAAAATACACCCGGATCGCGAAGCGATCTGTGGGGGGCTTAGTATATGCTTCCCGATAGCGATTTATCTAAAATGCGCTAGCATTTTAATAAATCGCTATCGGAAGGGGATCCTAAGGGGCGCAAGCGCCCCTTAGTCCTACCTTTCTACAAGCAACAGCTCATCCAACTCAAAGGGGATCGGAGAGCCTGAACGCGAAGGCACGCCAAAGTCGACGCTGGCACCCAGGTCCATATCGCCAAGCAGATCCAGCACGGAGGGATCGGACTGGGCCCTGGTGGGGATGGGGCTTTCGGATTTTGGGCTCAAAATGCTCTTGAGGACCCCTATGAGCTTTTTGTTCTTGGACTCCTGCTCTTCAGAGGGAGAAGTGCCCAGAGGGGACGTCTCTGTGCTTTCAATAATATTGCAAAGGTCCCTTGCCGTTTTTATGCGTTCAACAAGCTCTTTCGCAAACTTTTGTCTTTCCTCGTGTTTATTTTGTCTTTCCTTGTGTTTAATATAATGGGCGAATAAATTTGAATGATTCATTACAAGTAAATCACCAGGTCCTGTTGGTAGATTTTTCAAAAAATCGACATTCACCCACTCATATTGCTGGACTTCACCTTTCTGCATCATCACAGCGGTTCCTTGATTTATATATTCCCAAGTGCCATAAGGGACAATGTAGCAGACCTGCGTGAGGGAAACCCACTGACCCTCCGGGAAACACACCGGCGAAGTGGTGGTATACAGCTGCAACGGGAGCATTTTAACCTTGACGCCCACCTCTTCTTTTAGTTCGCGTATGACGGCCTGAGCGGAGCACTCACCCGTGCTGATCTCTAGCCTTCCACCGGGGAAAGCCCAGCCTTCCGGAGTCTTGGCCCGCTTGATAATCAAGATGTTCCCTTCGGCGCCCTCTACAATTCCCACAGCCGTGGCGATGGTAAGATTATTGGCTAAGTCCTTGTCTTTCGCCAACAAAGCCGATACCGATACCGGCACAGGCGCATGGCGCACAGCAACGGCGTTGGAAACGCCACAGACCAGAGTGAAGATCAAGAAAAAAACGGGTACTTTATTATTCATAATTTTTAAAAACAAGCGAGAATACTTTTTTTTAGAAAGCCCTTGCGCTCCAAATAAGCTTCCATGGAAACAGGTCGGCCCATGAAATGCTTAAAAAGCTTTTCAGGCGCTTCACTGTTGCCCTTGGACAGGATACTCTCAAGGAAATGTTGACCCAGCGAGGCCCATATCCCAGAAGCTTGCCCTTTGAAACAAGCAAAGACGTCGGCGTCTAAAACTTCCGCCCACTGATAAGCGTAGTAGCCAGCAGCATACCCTTGTGGATCGGCAAAAAGGTGCTGAAACTGGCAAACAATGCTGGGAGCTGAAGGTTTGAGGCGCAATTGATACCCTTCTAGGAGCGTTTCAATATGTGCGTCTAAACCCACTTCAGGACATCCATGAGAATGAAATTCCAAATCCATTTTAGAGAACGAAAGCTGACGCATAGTGAAAGCGCCCTGCAAGAGTGTTCGTAGTTTAAGTAGTTTATTGTAGAAAACGCAAGGAATTTTTTCACCGGTCTCAAAATTTTTTGCAAAGGACTCCAAAAAAGGAACTTCCCAGCAAAAGTTTTCAAAAAACTGCGATGGCAGCTCGACAAAATCCCAGGCTACATGGATCCCATTGAGGCTTCGTATCGGAACAGAGCCTACGAGGTGATGCAGCAGGTGTCCGAACTCATGAAAGACGGTACACACCTCATCGTGCGTGAGCAAAGCGGGCTTGCCGGCATGGGGAGCGCTCAGATTGCCAGATACCACGCCGCTGGCAAGCAAGCACTGGCCCCTGTCATTGTATCCAGCGGTAGTTAACGACGTCATCCAAGCTCCAGCGCGCTTCTGGGGCCGTGGAAACCAATCCGTATAAAAAAGCCCCAGTTGCTTGCCCTGAGCATCGTAAAGGGCGTAGGCCTGGACATCCGGATGCCAAACTTGGGCCTCAGGCACAGGATGAAAGGAAAACCCAAACAGGCGGCCACAGAGGTCAAAAAAACCCTGCTGCACGGCCGGAAGCGGAAAATAAGGCCGCAGACACTCAGGGTCAAAAAGCTGCTCCTCATGCAGGCGAGACAAAAAGGCTACATCCCAAGGCGCCATCTCAATGGGCTCCGCAGCGCCTGTTTGCTGGGCTTTGAGGGCTTCGAGGGTCTCCCGGTCGGCCTCAAAATACGGCGCCACAGCCGTATGGAGCGTCTGCACAAAAGCCTGGGCTTGTTGCGGGGTTTGGACCATGCGACGTTCCAAGGCCCAATGGGCAAAGGTCTCATAGCCCAAAAGCTGCGCTTTTTGCTGCCTTAGAGCAATAATTTTGGGGACCAAAGGCCGATTGTCATAGGGCTCCTGACGACCTACGGCGATCTTAGCCTCCCAAAGCTGTTTACGCAATTCCGCGTTCTGGGCGTATTGCATAATCGGCCCGTAAATGGGTTCTTGCAAGGTGATGCGCCAACGCAATAGGCCTGCTTCCGCGGGAACCTGTATCTGCTCTAATAGCGTCTTGGGCACGCCACGCAAAACAAAAGCGTCTCCCTCCACATCCTGAGAACTTGCCTCAACCGTGTACTCCCAAGCTGCAAGGGCATCTAAAACGTTCTGAGCGTATTTTTGGGTGAGGAGCGCCAATGCCTCTTCAACCGCCAATAAACGCAGCTTGTCTTGCTCGCTGAGTTTCGCCCCCTGAAAGCGGACCAAAATTTCCTCTATAAAACGTTTCTCAACGGCATCCAAGTGCTGTGCCTGCGGCGTTTGCGCATAGGCATGGAGGCGTTCCCACAGGAGGGTGTCCATGTATACACGGACATAAAAAGCACTTACCTGGGGCAAAACAATGGTGTAAGCTTTGCGAAACTCAGGCGTTTGGCACACGTTGTTATAATGCGACAGACGCGCCCAGGCCCGGTCCAAAGCAGCAAGGCTTTCCTCAAACGCCAAAAAGGTATTTTCGAAACAAAGGGCCGCTAAGGGCTCCTGGAGCAGCCCATCCAGGGCCGCTTGTGCCAGGTTCATAGCCGCTGCCATGCTAGGTTCCACGCCTTCGGGCTCAATGACGGACCAGTCCATGGCGATGGTTTCACTTGAAAGGGCAGTCCACATAAGCCGACTGTGATCCCATTGGCTCGGGCATGTCAATGCATCTTTTTTTGAGGATATAAAACTGAGATTGCTCTTGCGTTTTTCTCCATAATCCTTTTATTCGTGAACTCTATGGAGGCGCTTTCAACAACTGCACTAAAACAGATACTCGCACATATTGATCATAAACCTCAAAAACACCTAGGGCAAAACTTCCTCATTGATTCGAATATCCTCAAAAAAGTCCTGGGTTGGATCTCGCCCAGCAAAGATGCCGTTTTTATTGAAATTGGTCCTGGCTTGGGGGCCATCTCGCAAGCCCTGCTCAAAAAAGGCGTTAAACTCCATGCCGTTGAACGCGATCCCGTCCTGGTAAAGTATTTACAAAATACCCTCGAAAAAGACTTTCCGAACCTTCAACTCCTGCACGCCGATGCCGTCGAACACCCCCTGGCAGGCTATAACGGTTCAGAAAGCTGCCACGTCATTGCCAACCTGCCCTTTGCCATCTCTAGCCCCTGGCTCGATGCCATCCTCTCAGGCCCTATTTTGCCCCAAAGCATGGTGCTGTTTTTACAAAAAGAAGCCGCAGACCGCTTTTTAGCCCCAGCCGGCTCTAAAGACCGCGGCCCTTTGTCCATCTTCCTCCAAGCCATTTACGCCCCTATGGGACGCCACAAAGTAGCCTCTACCTGCTTTTATCCCGTTCCGCAAGTGGATGCCGTGCTGCTGCTGCTGCAACGTCGCCCCGACCCCTATTACTTCAAACCCCAAACCCAAAGGCATATCCGAGACTTCTTTACCCAAAAACGCAAACAAATCGGTGGCCTGTGCCGCCAAACCGAGAACCCTAGCCTCCAAGCCTGGGTTCAAGCCCTCGTCAGTGCCGGCATCCCAGAAACCTCTCGCCCCGAGGTACTGCCGCTGTGGGCTTGGCAATTAATAGAAAGCTAAGGGGCACGAGTGCCCCTTAGGATCCCCTACAGGTAGCGATTTTTAAAAATGCGATGCATTTTATAAAAATCGCTACCTGGCAGGAAATACTAGGTTCTGTGAAGGAAATTTTTTTGTAATTAAGGATTGATATTTTAGGGTCCGTGGATCAGTTAAGCTATCCAGTAAACCACACATAAGGAGGCCTGAAAGGCCGGCAGATCGTAGCCCAGGGCGTAAGCCCTGGGTTCGACATGAAAAAAAACCGGAGCCCTGTAAGGGCGGCACTCAGACGTGAATACGAGTGTCGCCCCTGTAGGGCTCAAAAAAATTTCACCCGTAAACCCAGGGCTTACGCCCTGGGCTACGATCTGCCGGCCCTTCAGGCCTCCTTATGTGTGGTTTACTGGATAGCTTAACTGATCCACGGGCCCTAAAATATCAATCCTTAATTACAAAAAAATTTCCTTCACAGAACCTA
>JANYDI010000127.1 GCA_025363695.1 Opitutia bacterium | reverse complement strand
AATGAAAATCGCCCATCAAAAGGGGGTCCAGGGGGCGCAAGCGCCCCCTGGAATACTATCCCTTCCTTCCTTTCTATCCCTTCCTTTCTTCCCCGCCTTCACCGCCAGCACCTTCCTTAGGTGCTTGAGGGCGGCGGGGGCCACGGGAGCGGCGGGGGCGGCGATCACCGCCTTCGCTGTTGCGGGGACGGTCGGTTCGCGGGAAGGCGGGGGTATTGCCGCCTCTGCGGGGTCGGGCTTCAGGGGCGTGCATAGGCGTGTAGGGCGCTTCGGCTGAGGATTCTTTTTTGGATGTATTAAATCCAAAAATACTACTCAGCAGGGCACGTACCCAACCCTTGCCTTCGGGGGCAGCGGCTTTTTCGCCGCGTTTGCGTTGAGGGAGCTCGTAATAGACCTCGCTTTTGCTGAGCTCAACGGGTTTTTCCTCGATACGCCTATCCGTGGGGACGCCTTCGGCTGCGGCTGCTGGGCGGCGCTGGGGACGGCGCTGCCCTTCGGGACGGCGCTGCCCTTGGGGAGCACGCTCACCTTCGGGCCGAGCTTCACCTTGAGGACGGCGTTCACCTTCGGGTCTGCGACGGGGTTGGCGCTCGCGGTTATGGCTGCGGGGAGGCTCAGAGCGTGGCGCGGAAGTTGCGTCATCTTTTGAGGCTGGAGCCACGGCTGCCCGTTGTCTGCGCACTTCTGGGGCCTTGATTTCTCCCATGGTACTTGGGGGGCCCTCAGGAGCCTGAGCCACTTGGCCTTTGTTGGGCCTGCCCATACGCGAACGTAAGTTACTTTTTTTATTTTCAGGTACTACCGTACTATTCTCCATGTATGTTTATTATCTTTCTATGCGTGCTTGCATGCGCGGTTGCGCTTTTTTGGATGTGTCCTTGTGCAACAAGCTGTTTGAATGGGCGCTTGATATACCCAGGCTTGCTAGGTAAGTGCGTTCTTATAAATAGAGTTTCTGCGGAGCACGAAGCTTTCCGTACGCAATAAGCCGTTGAGTCACGTTAGTGACCAGGGAAAACGACACTTACAAGGCCAGTCTAATAAAAAATGCTTTAAAATAGCAACTCCTAAATCGCTTTTTAGGCTCGAAAGGCTTTGCTTTTTGTGCGTAGGATGGCTGAGTCATGTCCGAACCCTTCATCCAGCGCATCACAAAGGAAGCCCTAGCGTTATTGCCCCAGAAGCACTACGAGGGGCCCATTGTCCTGATTTCTGACGTTGCCACGTTTTCCCAGCATGCTGCCGTGCTGCGTAACGAGCCGATCTTAGGCTTTGATACGGAATCCAAGCCTACGTTTAGATCGGGAGATCGGCATCCTGTCTCGCTGATGCAGCTGGCTACGCAATCAGCGGTTTATTTGCTGCAAGTCTCCAATCCGGGAGTGCTGCTGGCAGCCACGGCTCTTTTAAGTAATCCCGCCCAACGTAAGGTAGGGATTGCCATCCATGACGACATTAAAGCTCTGAGTGAGCTTCAGCGCTTTGAGGCCAAAGGCTTTGTTGAGCTTGCACAGATAACGCGCAAACTCGGAATCGTGAACACCGGCCTTCGCAACCTCACAGCCATCATCCTTAAGATTCGGATCTCAAAGTCTGCGCAGATGTCGGATTGGTCCAGCACCCAGCTGAGTCCGTCGCAAAAGCTCTATGCTGCCACGGACGCCTGGGCAGCTAGAGAGATTTATCGTAAACTGAGCGCTCTGGGCCATGTCTGAAGCCGTGACTCAACGTAGGCTCGAGGATCCAAGCGATCGAGGCTTGCTATCGACATAAAAAAGGCATAACCCTCTACCATCAGGGTAATCAGGGCTGCTGCCAAACGGTTAAAGGGGATCGGTTTCCCCGCTAGCTGTGAAAGCGAAACGGCAACATCCTTAAGCTCATTGGGCCAGGTTTTGGGGTCTGAGTTTACGTTGAGGCCTATCCCAAAATTGATAGCATGGACCGGATCGCTCATCGTTTCAACGAGCATGCCAGCAAGCTTTTGACCTCCAGCATGTAAATCATTAGGGATTTTTAAATACACCTCTAACCCCAAAACAGCGTTAAGATAAGTGGCAAATAACTCTCCTACCCACAAAGTAAGGTGTTGTAAGCGATGTAGGTCTCCCTTGAAAGGAAGCGAAAAAGTGAAATAAAAATTACTGGCATCGTCAGCAAACCAAACACGGCCCATGCGCCCTCGACCAGCAGTCTGCTTTCCAGCAGCAATGATAAAGGGCGTAGGTACCCCTGAATGGATGAAGCGTCGCGCCTCATCCATCGTACTATCGATGGAATCAAAAAAGAAAAGCGGTACCGAATGGCCCATTTTTAGTAAGGACTGGGTAATGGCCTCGATATCTAGTGTATCGGAGGTATAGGCGTGAGTGTTCATAGGGAAAATAAACGTTTTCTAGTAGACTCTTGTATTTCAACTAAAGGCAAGCGTAAAGTTTCGTGATCGATAATCCCAGCTTGAGCAAGTAAGGCCTTAATCGGAGCGGGATTGGTCTCCCAAAAAAGAGCTTCAAACAAAGGCGCCAAGGCGTGGTAACAGGCTCTCGCCTGGGCTAAATGGCCTTCTAGGGCCAGCGCAACAAGGGCGCTGACTTCCTTGGGGAAGCGATTTGAGGCCACACTGACCAGCCCCTTGGCTCCAAGGGAAATATACGGCAGGCTCATGGCATCGTCTCCAGAAAACAAAGAAAAATCAGACCCCAAGGTCCGGTAAAGTGTTGAAAAGCGCAGGCAATCGGTATGGGATTCCTTCAGTAGGCAACAATGCGGAAAGGCTTCGTAAAGCGCTGCCATCGTCTGGGGTTCCATTTGAATCCCACAGCGGCTAGGGATCGAATACACCATGATGGGCAAACGCGTGTGCGCCGCAAGCACTTTGTAGTGAGCCAAAAGCCCCGCCTGTGTAGGCTTGTTATAATAAGGCGTGACCACCAAAAGCCCATCTGCCCCAGCCGCATGGGCCATGTCCATCAGCTCCAAGCAACGCAGCGTTGCGTTGCTCCCAATACCCGCAAACACCCGTGCTCGCCCAGCAGCCAGCACTCGGCAGCGCTCCAAAAGGACCCCATACTCGTGGTCTCGCAAGGTCGGCGCCTCACCCGTTGTCCCAGCAACGATGAGCCCTTGTACCCCGGAATCTAGCTGAAACGCAATCAAGCGATCCCAGCTAGCCCAGTCGATACCCCCCTGCGCGTCAAACGGCGTCACTAATGCAGTCAGTAATCCTACCATTGTTTGGGATTCTAAGAGTTCCCAGGGGTAAGGGTCAAGAAAAAGTTTAAGGGGTTTAACGGGAGGCATTGGGGTTTAAAGGGCCAAGGGGACGTTGCCGGCGCGCGCGCCTTGGATCCCCTTTCCGATAGCGATTTTGCAAAATACTACGTATTTTGGCAAAATCGCCATCGGGATAGGACATACAAGGGCCTCCACAGATCGCTTCGCGATCGAATCTAAGCAATAGAGTTCTTGCATAACCCTATTTAAGGCCAAAAATTATAAATCCGAGCAATCAAATTAGGGCGTGTAATCAATCCTGCTTGATTAACTAACAAAACACATATAAGGAGGCCTGAAGGGCCGGCATATCGTAGCCCAGGGCGTAAGCCCTGGGTCCTGGATGGAAAATAAACCGGAGCCCTGTAAGGGCGGCACTCAAAATTTGA
>JANYDI010000110.1 GCA_025363695.1 Opitutia bacterium | reverse complement strand
CGAGCTCCCCTTGGCCCTTACTCCCTGTTAATCGTATGCACAATCCAAGCACCATCGGCCCACTGGGCGCGCAAACAGGTAGCCTGGGAGGTCCCTTGGGCGCTGGAAACGGGTTGGGCATCGAGGGTCGTCATGAGAGCGTAGCCACGTTGCAGGGTTGCCGGTTGGGAGACGTTGTGGAGCCGCAGCTGTAGGGCCACGAGCTGCTGCGCTAGGGCTTTGAGTCCCTGCATACTAGCGGCATGGAGCTTTGATTTAACGTACTTCATGCGGCCGTAATAGCCCCCCAGTTGCTGTTTGAGCGGAAGGCGGCGTAGGCGCTCCTGTAGGCGTAGGAGTTGGAGCTTTTTGGTACGCAGACTGCCATTTATAGCGGATTCTAAGCGCAAAGTGTATTCGTCCAGGCGTAAGTAGTGACGTTCAATGCGTCGCGACGGAGTCATATTCAAAAGGGCCCTTTGGACGCGTTCTAGGCGTTGCTGTTTGCGTTCAAAGAACAAGGCGCATAGGTGAGCCAGGCGCTTTTTGACCTGTCTGTGGCGTTCACGCAAAGCCAGCGTGCTGCTGGAAATCAGTTCAGCGGCGCCAGAGGGCGTTTCAGCACGGGCATCAGCGGCAAAATCGCACAAGCTAAAGTCAATCTCGTGGCCAACGGCCGAAAGCGTGGGGTAGCGGCAAGCGGCAACGGCCCGCACAAGCCGTTCTTCGTTAAAGCACCAAAGGTCCTCGAGGCTGCCACCTCCGCGGGTCAGGACAACCAAGTCCAGCGGAAAACTTTGGGCATACTCCAGCTGCGCGATCAAGCTAGCAGCGGCGCCCTGGCCCTGAACCTTGGCTGAAAAGACATAAATTTCACCCGCAAACCCACGACGTTTTAAAATACTCAAAAAATCCTGCAACGCAGCTCCTGTCGGGGATGTAATCACCCCAATGCGCCGAGGCAAAGTAGGGATTTTCCTCTTACGCGCTGGGTCAAACAAGCCCTCGCTATGCAATTGACGCTTCAGGCGTTCAAACTCCAGCTGCAAACGGCCTTGGCCCTGCATCTGGACCGTACGCACCACGAACTGGTAGTTGCCCTTGGCCGCATACACGCTCAAGCGTCCATACACCAATACCTGCGCCCCATCCTTAAGGGCAACCAAAGCCTGTTTGACGGCATCTCCACGAAACATTACCGCTGCCAGGGTGCTTTCAGCGTCCTTGAGCGAAAAATACACGTGTCCGCTGCTTTGATGCCTCAAATTAGAGACCTCACCACTCACCCACATGGGCCCAAGCTGCCCCTCGAGCAGATCCTGGATCCGTCTTGTTAAATCGGTGATGGTTAGGGTTTTTTCCATAAGCCGGGGTAGCGTTAATGTTGAAAGGGAAAGGGCTAGGGGGCGCTTGCTCCCCTTAGGATGGTTTGAGGGGGGCATTCACGTTTGATGCTGCGTCAGAGAAGTGACTCACGCACCGTAGTGCGCTACGCACTTCTCTTCCTTGCCTGAAACGCGAATGCCCCCCTCAAACCGGCTGGAAGCACATCGAAAAATACTCCCGGATCGCTTCGCGATCTAGAGGGGGCTTAGTATATACCTACCAGGTAGCGATTTTATTAAAATGCATCGCATTTTATAAAATCGCTACCTGTAGGGGATCCTAAGGGGAGCAAGCGCCCCTTAGCCCTTTCACTTTCAACGCTATCCACAGATCATCCTTCTTGGCAAGGTATTTTTTTAGCAAAAAAAACTTGGTCTTTTCATGAATTTACGGTATAATGAGGCCAACCTATGAGCTCGAAGATATTAGTTTTGGACGACGAGAAGCACTACGCGCAGATGCTGCATGATTTACTCGATCAGCGTTTTTTTGATGTAGAAATTGCAACCAAGCCGGAGACGGCCTTGGAAATGTTGGAAGAGGAGGCTTACGGGCTGATTATCTCCGATTTTAAAATGCCCGTTATGGATGGGGCTGATTTTTTGCAGAAAATCCGCCTTATGAATCCTGGGATCCCCGTAATCATGGTATCTGGACTCATGAGCTTGCCCGAGCTCATAAAAGTTGCCAACATGAGCGTTACGGTTGCTCTGGAAAAACCTATTGACGTTAAATTATTCATTGATGAGGTAAGTAAATATGTAGCGCCTTTGTCTGCTGAAATTTATAAAGATTTACGAGGCGACCGTAGTGCCTCCGCCAGCAAGGCGGCTCCTGTAGTGGAAAAATGGACAACACACTACCCGGCTGTTACCCTCCTGACCGATTACTCCTTGAGCTCAAAAGTGTATTTGGAAAAACTTTGGCAGGCCCTCAACGCTCACAAGCTGATTTTTTTCAGCACCCATGTGGGCATGGAAGTCGAAGCGATTGCCCTACAGGCCAGCACTTGGCTCAAGCTCAAAGGCAAACAGCCCTATTATACCGAGCCCAAGGCGTTTTTGGGGCATTTAAACCAGGCCTTGATAGATACCTTAAATTCTGGAAAGGACAGCATGCCAGTAGTGGTTTTGCAACAATTTAAAAGCATGGATCTTTCAGAACAGGAAGCCTTTATGGCCTTGTTTAAAGAGGGCCTAAAACCTTTTAAAGGAGCCGAAAACATTTACTTTTTGTGCTTTGTAGAGTTTGACTTGCTCGCCCAGCAAGCTTGCTTAGAGGGCTGCAAGCAATTTTTTGCTGGCCGGACCATCGAGGTCCCCCCTTTGAAGCACAGGGTTTACGATATGGCGGCTTATGTGAAAAAATATTTAGGTATATTTGCCAAAAACCTCCCCATAAAAACGCGTTTGAGTACGGATTTAATCAAAGATCTTGTCCATTATCCCTGGCCAGGTAATTTTGAGCAGCTCAAAAGCACGCTGGAGCAATTGGTTCAAAAAGGCGGGGATGCCCCCATCCAAACCCGGGAATTTCGAGAACTCCTCAAGGATGTCCGCGATACCCCCCCCACCTTAGCCATGAGCCTTAAGGAAAGCCAAAGTCGTGTCATGAATAAAGCCCTGCGCCGCTTCCATAATCACTGGAAGGATGTAGCCTTTGCCCTCGACCTCAAGGGCAAGATCCCCCAAGAAGGGACCGCACCTGATTCGCTTGACTTTATGTACCCAGAATTGCTTTAAGGGAACTAAGGGGCACTTGTGCCCCTTAGGATCCCCTACTGGTAGCGATTTATTAAAATGCTAGCGCATTTTAGATAAATCGCTACCAGGAAGGGTGATACTAAGCCCCCACAGATCGCGAAGCGATCCGGGAATATTCTATGAATTGCTTCGAGCCGGTTTTAGGGGAGGCATTGGGGGTTCGGACAAGGAAGGGAAGTGCGTAGCGCACTACGGTGCGTGAGTCACTTCCATGACGCCGTCCCAAACCTCAATGCCCCCCTAAAACCATCCTAAGGGGAGCAAGCGCCCCCTAGGCCCTTTTACTTTC
>JANYDI010000097.1 GCA_025363695.1 Opitutia bacterium | reverse complement strand
AGGGCTTACGCCCTGGGCTACGATCTGCCGGCCCTTCAGGCCTCCTTAATGTGGTTTGTTTTTAAATAATTATTTATCAACCCCCAATGCACCCCTCAAACCGGCTCGAAGCAATTCATAAAATACTCCCGGATCGCTTCGCGATCATGGGAGGCCTTAGTATATGCTTTCCGATGGCGATTTATCTAAAATGCGCTAGCATTTTAATAAATCGCTATCGAAAGGGGATCCTAAGGGGCGCGAGCGCCCCTTGGCCCTTTCACTTTCAGCACCAAAGAGCCTGTGCCCCTTGGCCCTTTAATTTTTTGCTTGAAAAAGTACTTGAAACCCTATTGGCTCGGGGCCTATTTGAATCGGTATGAGTCTTAGTGTTCTAGAAGTTAGCGAGAAGGTCAAGGAAGTGGGTGCCTGGACGAGTTTGCTCAGGCAGGAGATGGCTAAAGTTGTGGTTGGCCAGCAGGCCTTGATAGACAGGCTGCTGATGGCCTTTTTGACCAATGGCCACGTGTTGCTGGAAGGCGTTCCCGGTCTGGCCAAAACCCTCATCATCAAGACGATGGCTAAATGCGTTAAAGCCAGTTTCCATCGCATACAGTTTACTCCTGATTTATTACCAGCGGACATTGTTGGGACACTCATTTACAACCCGCAAAAAGGAGACTTTCATACCAAACAAGGGCCCATTTTTGCCAATATCGTCTTAGCGGATGAAATTAATCGTGCGCCTGCGAAAGTTCAAAGCGCCTTGCTAGAAGGCATGCAAGAGCACCAGGTGACGCTGGGCGACGAAACCCATCTTTTGCCGGATCCCTTTTTAGTTTTGGCGACGGAAAACCCCATCGATCAGGAGGGGACTTATCCTTTGCCTGAAGCCCAGGTCGACCGTTTTATGTTCAAACTGAAGGTGGGCTATCCTTCTCGGGCTGAAGAACGTAAAATCCTCGACACGATGGCCTGTACGCAGCCCAAGTACAGCGTCCAGCCTGTTATCAGCCTTGAGCAAATTCGTGAAGCCCGTGAGCTCATTGACGCCATTTATATAGACGATAAAGTTAAAGATTATATTGTAGATATCGTCATGGGCACCCGGCGCCCCAGCCAGTATGGCCTTAAGCTGGATCATTTTGTCCGCTTTGGGGCCTCTCCACGCGCTACGATTGCCCTCACGCTGGCAGCCAAGGCGTGGGCTTTCCTTCAGGGACGTGGCTATGTTACCCCTCAGGATATCAAGAACATTGGCCTGGACGTCCTGCGCCACCGCGTCATCGTCAGCTACGAGGCCGAGGCCGAAGAGGTGGGCAGCGAGCAATTGGTTGCGAAGCTTTTTGATACAATTCCAGTTCCATGAGAAGCTTGGTTTTGGCGGGTTATTTTGGGTTGAAAGGGAAAGGGCTAAGGGGCACTCGTGCCCCTTAGGATCCCCTACAGGGTGCGATTTTTAAAAATGCAAAGCATTTTATAAAAATCGCACCCTGGCAGGAAATACTAAGCCCCCCACAGATCGCGAAGCGATCCGGGAGTATTTTTAGATGTACTTCAGGCTGGGTTGAGGGGGGCATTCACGTTTCAGGCAAGGAAGAGAAGTGCGTAGCGCACTACGGTGCGTGAGTCACTTCTCTGACGCAGCATCAAACGTGAATGCCCCCCTCAACCCTCGCCTCTTTGGCGTTTGATCTGTTGTACTTGCTTGAGGACTTCGACTACGGCCGGGATAAACTCCCTAGGAATATAGGCATTTTTTGGGACTTCATCGTAGAGGCTGCGGGCTAGCCAGACGTTTTCAATGATGGGGACATTTGCCTCGTCCGCCGCCTTGCGCATCAGCTTGGCAAGGTGATCCTTGCCTTTAGCGCTTACGCGGGGCAGGGGAGTGCGGTCTTTGTCATAATAAATAGCTACACAAACATGGGTCGGATTAGCCACAACGGCGCTGGATTTTTTTACCGTTTCAACGGTGTTTTGGGTCAGCATTTCTTCGTGCAATTGACGGCGCTGACTTTTGATGTGCGGGTCCCCTTCTTGTTCCTTGTATTCGCGTTTTACCTCGTCTTTGGACATTTTCAGCTGCTTGTTGTGCTGCTTTCTTTGAAAAAAGAAGTCAAACCCAGCCATGACGATGTAGACCATCACGACAACCGTGCAAAAATGCTGCATGATGGGCCCAATTAGAATCAGTATGGCATCCGGGCCACTATAGGGGAGTTTTAGTAAAGGATCAATTAAGCCCTTGATCATTGTATAGGTGATAGTTCCTAGAATTATCACCTTAAGCGAAGATTTTAGGAATTCTACAATGTTTTTAATGCCAAAGGTTTGCTTGAGTTTTTCAATCGGGTTAAGCTTGTTAAGGTCTGGCAGGATCGATTCGAACGCCAATAGCGGCCCCACTTGCAAAAAGTTGGAGGCAATCCCCACTACGACGACCACAGCCAAAAAGGGCACCGTTAGGCTGACCATCGTCCCCAAAACCCCCGAAACCACTGCGTCAAAAGCCTCAGGAAAGGGCGCATTTATCATCTCTATGGGCAAAAGCAGCATCTCCTTGGTGCGCATGAGCATTTTTTCCCAAGAAGCCATCATGCAAGCACAAATCGCCGCCAACAAGGCCGCTGATGTAACGTCCTTACTGTTGGCAACTTGCCCCTTCTTACGGGCATCGTCGATCTTCTTCTGTGTAGGCTCTTCGGTCTTTTCGTCACTCATGAGCAGTTAGGATGACAGTTATGAGCAATTATAGGGCCAAGGAATAGGGCCAAGGGGCGCTTGCGCCCCTTAGGATCCCCTTTCCGATAGCGATTTATTAAAATATTGCATATTTTAATAAATCGCCATCGGGAAGCCTATACTAAGACCCCCACAGATCCCTTCGGGATCGAATTGATTCTAAAAATACACTCGGATCGCTTTGCGATCGTGGGAGGGCTTAGTATAGGCTACCAGGTAGCGATTTTATTAAAATGCATCGCATTTTATAAAATCGCTACCTGTAGGGGATCCTAAGGGGGACAAGTCCCCCTTAGCCCTTAGCGCCTTATGCCTCTGCCTAAACGCAACTTTGCGGCTTTCGGAGGTATTGGCATGGCAGTGGGGGCAGGAGACGCCCGGTTCGTACTGGGGGCTCTTAAGTTCATGGTCTTCGAGGGGTTGGCGGCAGGCGTGGCACAGCTGGCGTTCACCGGGTTGCAGGGTGTGGCCGAGGGTGACGCGGTGGTCAAAGACAAAGCAGTCGCCTTGCCACAGGCTTTCTTGAGGGGGAACCTTTTGGAAGTAGTTGAGGATGCCGCCCTTGAGGTGGTAAACGTGTTTAAAACCCTTGGCCAGCAGGTAGCTAGTGGACTTTTCGCAGCGAATCCCCCCCGTGCACAGCATGGCAATGGGGCGATCCTTGTATTCAAGAAGCCTTTCTTCGACGTATTTTGGGAACTCCCTAAACGTCTTAGTATGCGGATTGAGGGCGTTTTTGAAGCTGCCAATCGCCACTTCATAATCGTTGCGCACATCGATGGTGAGCGTTTGAGGGTCACTGATCAGGGCGTTCCAGTTTTCAGGCTCAACGTATTGGCCTACCTGTTTCAATGGGTCGCCATCCGGATGTCCGAGGCTAACAATTTCCTTGCGTTTTTTAACCTTGAAATGCTTGAAAAGCTGCTTGGGCGCAGGCGAGCGCTTCTCCTCCAGCTGCTCAAGGCCAGGGACGCTGCGTAACCAAGCCAAAAGGACGTCCAGCGCTTCCGGCGCTCCGCAAAACATGCCGTTGACCCCCTCCAATTCCGCGTAAAGGAGCGTGCCCTTAAGGCCATTTTCAGCGCCCAAGGCCATAAGCGCCTCGACGCGCTGGGCAAAGTCAGGGAGCTTTGCGAACTGATAAAAAGCTGTTACTTGCATAAGAAAGAATTAAAGGGCTAAGGAGCTAAGGAGCGCTTGCGCCCCTTAGGATCCCCTTCCGATGGCGATTTATTAAAATATTGCATATTTTAATAAATCGCCATCGGGAAGCATATACTAAGCCCCCTCC
>JANYDI010000095.1 GCA_025363695.1 Opitutia bacterium | reverse complement strand
CTTACAACGGAATTTGCCGATCTCATTTTCATTTGTTCTTGAAAGAGTGCGAATGGCGCTTTAATTTAGGCTCACCAAAACTCCTTCTCAAGGATCTAAAATCTCTTCTCAAAAAACATTATTAGGTGTCAGCCCCTAAATATAAATTTTGTCAACAACAATTTGATCGCTTCGCGATCTGGATGGACCTTAGAATCCCCTACTGGTAGCGATTTTGTGAAATACTGCGTATTTCAGCAAAATCGCTACCAGGGAGAGCATGCTAAGTCCTTGAGATCATCAAATAAGTCCTCGAGATTTTCAATCATGTCCTCAGAGATCTTCAGCCTTGGAAGAGCTTTCTGAAGCGCTTTTAGGCTTTCGTCAGTCACTTGGGTCTCGTACAAATGGAGATACTTCAAATTTGTCAATCCTGCCAGGGCGCTTACGTCAGTCACTTGGGTCTTGGATAAATCAAGCCTCTTCAATTGCGTTAATCCCGCCAGGACGCTTACGTCAGTCACTTGGGTCCCTCCCAAATGGAGATCCTGCAATTGCGTTAATCCTGCCAGAGCTGTTATATTAGTCAGTTGGGTACAGCTAGATACGTCAAACACTGGGCTGTAACAACCCAAATGGAGCTTCTGCAATTGAGCCAATCCTGCCAGGGCTGTTACGTCAGTCACTTGGGTATTACACAAATAGAGCTGCTTCAATTGCGTCAATCTTGCCAAGGCTGTTACGTCAGTCACTTTGGTTCCGTGCAAATCAAGCCCCTGCAATTGCGTTAATCCTGCTAGGGCGCTTACGTCGCTCACTTGGGTCCCTCCCAAATGGAGCCTCTTCAATTGCGTTAATCCCGCCAGGGCTGCTACGTCAGTGAAGTTTTTACAGCCACTTAGATTGAGCTCCTGCAACTGCGTTAACCCTGCCAAATAACGTAGGCTCCTCTTGGTCACTTGGACCCCAGACAAGTTGAGCTTCTGCAATTGCGTCAATCCCGCCAAATGACGTAGGCCGCCCCGCTTGATCACTTGGGTCTCAGATAAATTGAGCTCTTGCAATTGTGTTAATCCTGCCAGGGCCGTTATGTCATCCACAAAGGTCTCATGCAAATCGAGCTTCCTCAAGTTTGTCAACCCTAGCAGATGACCTAAGTCTCTGTTGTCCACCGCGTAGGAAGATAGATCAAGCTCTTGCACATGGGCTAAGTGCGGCACAAGAGCTGCAAAAATTCCGTGTTCACTCTTGTGGGAGTGATCCCATTCTCCCCGGTAAGTCAGCCTTCTCAGGTTTTTCAATACAGGCCCCAGATTATTTACATCCTCGAGGCTTGGCTCATAGTAGATTGTGAGCTCCTCCAGCCCTTCCATCTCTAAAACGGAAGGAATTTCATCTCCCCGCCTTATTTCTACCTTAGCCGCGCTCTGAGTCGAAAGCACTCTGGGTTCCTCAACGTCATCCATCGCCATGGCGCAAGTAAATAAGCAAAATGCTGCAAGTAGATAAACAGTTTTTATCTTTTTTGTGGTCATAATGTGTATTGTTGAATAAATATAAATTTTGTCAACTCAAATACAAGAAAAAGGCCAAGGGGACATATCTTCTTGGAACGGCCATGCGTGGCGACAAGGGCATTTTGAGCTTCAGGCAAGAAATGGAAGTGCGTAGCGCACTACGGTGCGTGAGTCACTTCCATTCCGCAGCATCAAGCCAAAATACCCTTCGTCGCCACCTACTCCAGCTCCATAATCCTCCTTGCTACCGCATCAGCCAACAGCTTACCGGCGCGCGTCAAGGCAATGCGAGAGCCCGATTGCGTGAGCAGCCCGGCGTCGAGGAGGTCTGCCCACAGGTCCGTATAGCGGTCAAAGTTTTTTTGCGGAAAACGTTGCTTGAGCGCGTTGAGATCAAGGCCTTCGCCCATGCGTAGGCCAAAAATAAGGCTGTCGGAGGCCAGCAGATCGGGAGTGATGGGCGTCCTTTCACGATAAATAAGCTTCCCTGCCTTTACGCCCTGTAGCCAATCTTGGATGGAGGGGACATTGTGGGTACGATAGCCCTTGTACTGCGAGGCGGCTGAGGGGCCGATGCCCAGCCAGGAGTGCATTTTCCAGGTATTGAGGTTGTGCTGACAGGCATGGCCTTTTTTGCAAAAATTGGCAATCTCGTAGTGCTCGTAGCCGGCTTGTTCTAAGAGGTCCCAAGCGATCGTGTACAAATCGGCCTCAAGCTCCGGGTTTCGCTTGATTTTCCCTTGCGAAAGCGCCAAATACAGCTTGGTATCCTCCTCAAAAGTAAGACAATAGAGGGAAATATGCTCCGGATCTAGGGAGATAGCCGTAGTGAGATCCGCCCGCAACTGCGCTTCTGTTTGGCCTGGAAGGGCGAGCATGAGGTCCAAGTTGAGATTGCGCACGCCCGAATTTCGGATACAGGTATAGGCGGCATCGACTTGCTTAGGCGTGTGCATGCGGCCTAACTTCTCAAGTACCTGAGCATCAAAGGTTTGGACGCCCATAGAAAAACGATTTACACCCAAGTGTATCAGCATTTCTATTTTATCCTTACGGACAGAACCAGGCGCCAGCTCAACGGTCCATTCCTTGGGTGGCCCTGCAATGCTGTCCAGCACAGAGCATCCAAGGGTTTCCATGTCCTTGGCCAACAGTAAGCTCGGCGTGCCCCCACCCCAAAACACCGTTTCAACCACAGGCTTTGTAGCGCCAAAATGCAAGGCTAGCTCAGCCCGCATGCCCTCCAGGTAGGCCACGAGCTCCTCACGCTGCGGCTGCTTTTGGTAAAAGGCGCAAAAATCACACGTGGAAGCACAAAATGGAATATGGCAATATAAGCCTAAAGGTGTTGTCATAAAAAGAAGTAAAAGAAGTCAAAGA
>JANYDI010000080.1 GCA_025363695.1 Opitutia bacterium | reverse complement strand
GCCCAGGGCTTTAGCCCTGGGTTTCCTGGTGAAAAAAGATTTAGAGCCCTGTAAGGGCGATTCTCGAGGCTCAATATATAGCGCATAGTTGATTTTTAGATAAATTTGATGCATTTTAATGAATCGCCCCTGTAGGGCTCTGGTTTATTTTTTACCGTAAACCCAGGGCTAAAGCCCTGGGCTATCATCCTTCGGCCTTTCAGGGCTCTCATTTTGTAGCTTGTTATTGGATAAGTCCTATTAATCTAAGTTTATCATCAAAACACACTTAGGGAGGCCTGAAGGGCCGGCATATCGTAGCCCAGGGCGTGAGCCCTGGGTTTGGGATGGAAAATAAACCGGAGCCCTGTAAGGGCGGCACTAAAAATTTGAATACGAGTGTCGCCCCTGTAGGGCTCAAGATCTTTTTCCAACTAAAACCCAGGGCTTACGCCCTGGGCTACGATATGCCGGCCCTTCAGGCCTCCCTAAGTGTGAATTGTTGTTATATAAAAAATACAATACGATAATAGTGTGGGTTGAATGAACGACTTAGCTTAAGCTAATTGTTCACACGCCCTAAAAGTACTCCCGGATCGCGAAGCGATCTGTGGGGGGTCTTGTATGTCCTATCCCGATGGGCGATTTTTAAAAATGCATCGCATTTTTGAAAATCGCCCATCGGAAAGGGGATCCAAGGGGAGCAAGCTCCCCTTGGCCCTTTCTCCTTCCTTCACTTTTACTTCCCTACTCCCAGCGCGCCCTCGAACTGCTCGTCAGCGTGATATGACGACCTGACCATCGGGCCGGACTCTACGCCCTTAAAGCCGATCGAAAGCCCAAAGGCCTTCCAGTGCTGGAACTCTTCGGGGGTCACCCAGCGGTCTATGGGGCTATGCTGCGGGCTGGGTTGCAGGTACTGGCCGATGGTCAGCAGGGAACAGCCTACGGAACGTAGGTCCTTAAGGGTTTGGGCGATCTCGTCCTCTTTTTCGCCAATCCCAAGCATGATGCCGGATTTCGTGATAAATCCCTTTTTCTGAGCATAATCCAGAACAAAGAGCGTACGGTCATAACGGGCGGTTTTGCGGATGGGTTTTTGCAAACGCTGCACGGTTTCGATGTTATGATTGAGCACATCGGGTTTGGCGTCGAGGAGCCTATCCAGGCTACTGGGACGTCCTTGTAAATCGGGAATCAGGACCTCTATGCGCGTATGCGGGTTTTTGTGACGAATGGCGCGAATGGTGGCCGCCCATACGCTGGCACCGCCGTCTTCGAGGTCATCACGAGCCACGGAAGTCACAACGCAGTATTTGAGGCCCATGGCTGCAACGGTTTGCGCCACACGGGCAGGCTCGCCTAGGTCAACTTCACTGGGGCGCCCACTCAGAACGGCACAAAAGGTACAGCGACGCGTGCACACGTTGCCCAAAATCATAAAGGTCGCCGTACCGCGGGACCAGCACTCGCCCATATTGGGGCATTGAGCGCTCTGGCACACCGTGTTGAGCTTTTGCTCCTCAACAAGGACGCGTAGGGCCTTGTAAGTCGGACTGGTAGGCAAGCGAGCCCGAAGCCAATCGGGACGTGAAGATTCTAAAATCGCCATAGCTATTGTTTGTGAAGTGCCGCCTCAAGGGCGTGCCAAGCCAAGGTCGCGCACTTGATGCGCAAAGGAAAGTGACGCACCCCGGACAGCGCAGCCAAGTCACCATAAGGCGCCAAAGCATCGCTCTCCAGCGGCACTGCCCCCACCATGCCATCACAAAAGCTGCGTGTCAAGCGAGCGCTTTGCTCTAACGTTAATCCTTGCAGAGCCTGCGTCATCAACGAGGCCGAAGCCTGCGAAATCGAGCACCCGGCCCCCGTAAAATGGACAGCCGCGATGCGCCCATCCTGCACAATCAACGCCACAGAAACCGTGTCTCCGCACGCAGGGTTGTACCCCTCGCCTCTGTGCGTGGCCCCCTCCAAGGGCCCGTAATGGCAGGGGCTCCGCGCATGCTCAAGAATGATGTCCTGGTAGAGATCGTCTAACATAAGGAAAGAGGAAGTAAAGATTTTTAGGGCTAAGGAGCGCTTGCGCCCCTTAGGATCCCCTTTCCGATGGGCAATTTTACAAAATGCTGGCGCATTTTGATAAAATTGCCCATCGGGAACTGGGTATACTAAGCCCCCCACAGATCGCTTCGCGATCGGGAGGAATTATAAGCTGTGCTTCGACCCGGGCTTAGCGTGGCATTTGGGGTTCGGACAAGGAAGTGAAGTGCGTAGCGCACTACGGTGCGTGAGTCACTTCACTGACACCGTCCCAACCCTAAATGCCGCGCTAAGCCCCTTCCAACAGTCTACTCATGGGTAGTACCAGTGCAAGCGCTAAAATCAAAACCAGCAGCGCCAGCAGCAATAGCAGCGCCGGCTCGAGGAGTTGAACGGCGCGGGTGACCTTGGAGTCGAAGCTTTCGGCAGCGTCTTGGCCTAGGAGCTGGAGCATTTCGGGCAAGCGGCCCGTGGCTTCACCGACTTCGCTGATGTGGATGAGGGCCTCGGGGAAGCAGCGGGTTTGTTTTAGGCCTAGGGACAAGCGATTGCCGTTCTTTATTTGGGTGCTTACCTGAAGCAGGGCTGGGCGATAGGGATACGCGGGCAGCTGTTGCGCCGTTAAAGATATCCCCTTTAAAATGGGCACTCCGGCACCCAGAAGAGCTCCTAGACTACTGCCCAGGCGGGCCAACATGCGGTCTTCTAGGGCAGCACGCAGGCCAGGGAGGCAACGGCCCAGACGCGGTGCTACCGCCCAGTGTTTTGGGGAAAAGCGCAGTAGCCAAACGATAAACAGCAGCAATGCGGCGCTCAGAAGGCCTAACAGGGGCGCATTTTTGGGGAAAGCGAGCACCCAACGGGTCAGCGTGGGCAAGGGGACATTCCCGAGGCTGGAGGCAAACACGGCCTCAAAGCGCGGGAGCACCCAAAGGGATAAAAAGCTCAACACCGCAAGGCCTAGGCTGAGCACGACGCAGGGGTAAACCAGGAGACTTTGAAGCGTGCGGACCTGGCTAAGCTGTTTACGCCACAACTGCGCAAGGGCTAAAAGCGCCTCGGCCAAAGCCCCGCGAGCCTCAGCGGCTTGGATCATCGCAATGCCCAAAGACCCAAAAAAAGGCTCCACGCGCATGAGGCCTTCGGAAAAAGCTTGGCCAGCGCGGACCTGCGTTTGAAGCGCTTCTAGTAGGTATCTGAGCCGCTTGGGGGTTGTTTGTCTTTGGAGCAACCTGAGGGCCTCGAGCAAAGGCAGTCCTGATTGCAACAATACGCCCAGGCGCTGCACTAGGTCGATGCGCTCCTTGAGGGCCACCCGAAAGCTAAAACGCTTACTGAGTGCCTTCCAATTAAACGTTTTGCGAAAAACCCACTGAACCTCTACAAACCCCTGTATGTGCAGCTGCTGCAACGCCTCTGCCTGCGTGACGGCTCGAAGCGTCCCAGACACGCGTTGCCCAAGGCCATTAAGGCCGATATATTTGAAGGGTTTCAGGACCTGCATGAAGTTGCCGTCTTCTCAAGGCTTTTTAGCGGCGCCCGCCATGGCCACCGCTGTGTCCGTGCCCGCTAAAATGCTCGCGACCTCCGCCATGCTCGTGGTGTTCACGTTCGTGCTCGTGGTGCTCGCGTTCATGCTCGCGACGTTCGTGCCAATGGTCATGGTGCTCACGCCATTCATACACAAGGCGTTCGCGCTCAAGGAGTTCCACTTCCGAAAGCTCCCACAAATTACCATCATCCCACACGCGATACGGCACTCCGTAGACGTCGTATCGATACACCCAGAACCCTGCAAACAGGGACCCTGTTGCCAGCACGCAGGCGCACAGGGTTATATTTCTGAAGATCTTAAAAAAACGGCTAAACACACTTGCTTTCATAACTTTTTGGCTTAAAGTTTGTAATGATACTGATAGTGTGTATTCTGCCCATGGAAGCCGCTTTGTCAAGATTTATAGTACTGTGATCAATTAATAATATAACCATTTATCAAAATCACAAAACCAGAGCCCTGTAAGGCGATTCATAACAAAAAAGATTTATCGTGTGATTTAGAAGATTTATTATATAAATCGCCCCTTTAGGGCTCTGGTTTATTTTTCACCCGTAAACCCAGGGCTAAAGCCCTGGGCTACGATATGCCGGCCTT
This sequence comes from Opitutia bacterium, assembly GCA_025363695.1. GTDB lineage: Bacteria > Verrucomicrobiota > Verrucomicrobiia > Opitutales > JANYDI01 > JANYDI01. Next base: position 6,108 of record JANYDI010000080.1, on the reverse strand, counting down.
TCAGGCCTCCCATAGTGCGTTTTGTTGTTATATAAAAAATACAATAAGATCATTTTGATGTGATTTTAAGAGGTAAAAATAGCATCAGAATTAACACCCTAACCCAGGGCTTACGCCCTGGGCTATCTATCATTCACCCCTTTAGGGCTCTCATTTTGTGGTTTGTTTTAAATAATTATTTATCAACCCTAACGGATTCCTTAAAACAGGTTTTAAGCTTAATTGTTCACACGTCCTAATTCATAAAATACACCCGGATCGCTTCGCGATCTGTGGAGGCCTTAGTATACCTCCCCGATAGCGATTTTGCCAAAATACGCAGTATTTTGCAAAATCGCTATCGGAAGGGGATCCTAAGGGGCGCAAGCGCCCCTTAGCCCTTCTCCTTTTCAACACTAGATTGACTTTTTGAGCGCGCTTGTATAGCTTTTAAGGCGTGGAGTTTCTTGGAATTGACTATGGCAGCAAGCGGATTGGACTAAGCCACGGCAACGCGGAGCTGGGCCTGGCATTTGCATTGCCGGCTTTGACGCAAAAAACGCCCCAAGAGCGGCTCGAGGGGCTTTTGGAAGTCATTAAGCAAACAGCAGCCAAGGCCCTTGTCATTGGTTATCCCTACCACGCAGACGGCCACAGCAGCGCGATGGGCAAGGAAGTCGAGGCCTTTGTGCTGTTGCTCAAAAAACACTGCCCTTTGCCGATTTACCCCATCGATGAGTACCTGAGCTCCCAAGAGGCCGAACGGGACTTCAAGGCCACGCATCGGCCGCCACGCTCCCTACAGGAAATCAAAAGCATCCGCAACTCGGGAGTCATTGATAGCCAAGCAGCTACGATTATTTTGCAGGATTTTTTGGACTACAAAAAGTCCCGCTCATGAGCCTTCCTAAACAACGCTGGAAGGCCGTTTGCGCCTATGATGGCACAGATTTTTTAGGCTGGCAAAGCCAACGCGGGGGCGGCGCCATTCAAGACCTCATTGAGGCCAAGCTGGAAATGCTCCTCAAAACACCCACGCGCATACACGGCAGCGGCCGCACAGACAGCGGCGTCCACGCCAAAGGCCAAGTGTTCCATTTTGACGCCCATTGGCCTTATGGGGCTGAAAAACTCCACAAAGCCCTACAAGGCGCCATCCCCTCAAGTATTCAAATCATCCGCCTCAAAGCCACGCACAAGGACTTTCATGCCCGTAACCATGCCTCATTAAAACGTTACACCTATAGTCTGTTCCTCGGTCAAGCCCCACCCAACTTGGCCCGTTATTGTTGGAGTATTCCGCATACTTTAGATTTTTTAAAAATGCGACAAGCTGCGCAACAACTCCTAGGAACCCACGATTTCCGCGCCTTTGCAGCCCTACGCCGTGATGACAGCCACGAACAGCCCATCAAAACCCTCTACCGCCTGGACCTCCAGCAACGCGGCAAGCACCTAAAAATCACTGCCGAGGCGGACAGCTTTTTGTACAAAATGGTCCGCAGCCTCGTCGGCGCCCTGGTCGAAGTCGGCCGAGGCAAGCTCCCACCCAGCGACCTACCCCGTTTCCTCAAAAACCCCAAGCGCCCCCCCGCCGTCGTCTGCGCCCCCCCACAAGGGTTGTCGTTGGAGAAGGTTGTGTATGGCAAGAAAGGTGGTTTTAGCGGGGCATTTAGGGCTGGGACGGCGTCATGGAAGTGACTCACGCACCGTAGTGCGCTACGCACTTCCCTTCCTTGTCCGAACCCTAAATGCCTCCGCTAAAACCGGATCGAAGCAATTCATAAAATATACCCTGATCGCGAAGCGATCGAGAGGGGCCTTAGTATTTTCTACCAGGTAGCGATTTTATTAAAATGCATCGCATTTTATAAAATCGCTACCTGTAGGGGATCCTAAGGGGCGCAAGCGCCCCTTAGCCCTTACGCAGCTACCGGAATACGCGCGAAACCCTTAGCGGCAGGCGCTGCCTTGGCTCTTCCGCTTTTGAGGACGGGAGCCTTGGAGTTCCCCTTAGCGCCCGCAAAGCGCGCAGACTTAGCAACTTCACGCCGCTTGAGGGCTCCTCGGAGACGGTCAATATCGCGTTGCATCTCGATTTTAGCACTGCCTTTGAGGGTTTTCACCTTGGCCGTCAAATGCGTAATCGCCATGCGAGCAAACGCAGCTGCGGGATCTGCCTGCTTGGCAACGGATTTATAGTTAATCGCATTGATGACCTTCAGGGTTTCCTTCGACTTTGACTGGGAAATATCACGATACGCCTGTGGAGACACAATCGCCCGGATCACGTCAACAGGCTTAGCAGACACCGGTGGCTGAACGGCCACAGACGGCGCCTCAGCAAAGGCTTCCGCCTCATCGTCATTGGCAAACCGCTGCTTGGCCCCAAGCCCCGCCTCCAGAGCGGAAAGGCGCTGTTCAAGATCCCGAATTTTTGCCTTTTGTTTAGTATTGGAGCTAGGGGCACTCGGTGCTGACGAAGCGCTTCCGCCGCCACCGTTGTTAGCGGGAGGTGGAGGAGGTGGGGGGCCCTGCTGAGCCTGCGCGAAGAAGTCCTGAAAATCACCATCAGGGTTAGCCCTACAAAGAATCTCAAATCGCTGAAACACATCACGTCCTGCACCCTGATTAAGCCTTGTAATTGCATTCATTCTCCGATGCATTTCCTGTTCGCGACGGTCGCGTTCGATGCGCTCGCGTTGTTCCCTCTGAGCCTGCGCAAACAGAATTGGTAAGTTACCACCAGGGTTAGCTCTACAAAGCTCCTCAAATCGCTCCTGCAATCCAAATTCCACAACCTGACCCCTCGGATAAAGCCCTCTAAGGAATGCTGTAATCTCGGGATCTATAGGATCTATCCCAGGATTTTCCTCCTCCGCTTCCTCCGGTTGGATTGGTTGCTGATTGAGGAGTTGCTGCGCAACAAAGTGTTGCCGTTGCCGCTCAGCTTCCTGCTCTTGAGCGGGAGTAGTCTGCCCTTCAGCTTCCACGAACTGAGCTGCGTAGTATAGTTCGTCATGTGCACCGAAACGATTAGCGTTACAACTCAGCACAAATGCCTCCAAGAGCGGCAGTAATGGTGCTTTTACTTCTTGACTGAAGAAATTGGTGAATCCGGCAACGCTGAAATTATCAAATAAACCATCTAATCCTCCCCTGCGAATAAACAGAGCAGCAGCCTGGCATCCGAGTCGATTCGCATCATTAAGTAACGCATTCAATGAGTTAAAAACGGCATTAACACGCTGCTCATACCGCTGTGCTCCAAGCTGCTGCTCAGCAAGGCGTTGCTGTTCTTGCTGCTCGACCGGCGGCTGAGCAACGACAACGACATCAACTGGCGGCTGCGGAACGACAATTGGAGCTGGGACAAGAGCAACCAACTCATCCATCAAATCCCGATACTGCTCATTGGTAACACCAACAGCATTCATCCTCGCCCACAATGCATCCATATCATGAATTCTATTTGCGAATATACCGAAGTCGTTCCGGTTATCATTGACCCACGCCTGAATGGTGCCCGGCGTAGCGTCAGCAATGAGGGCAGTAAGCCTGAGGCCTTCATCAACTTCATCTTGAAAATTAGCATTAGTATCATTAAGAAGGCCTCTCAATGTGACTACTGAAGGAAAAATTAAAGGCAACAGAGACAAGGGAGTCGGTCTTTCCAAACCCAAAACCTGAAAAGCTTGACTAGCCCTCCTGTTCAAATCAGTCATGAACGCAGCATCTCGCCGTCCTGGCACTAAATGAGCCCAAATATAAGCTTGCCCTTGCCGCAACTCATCAATCATTCTGGTTAGAATAGGGGGAACAGCAAGCGGACCAAGGCCTAATGGAGCCCTTACGGCATTCTGAATTAAATAATTGAGACACTCATAGGGAGTTTTTCCAGAAAAATAAGCCAAAATGCGATAGCGCATAAGCGTGCTGGCTATAGCACCCTCATCAGCATAGTCTATGACTTCATCAATATACTGAGCCAACGCCAAGCACTCAATATGCTGCCCTACAACACCACGAGCCACCTGATTATTCGGATCCGCAGCAAAAGCCCTCACCTCACCATCAGTCCCAGCCAACCTATCCGGCAGAGCACCTAGCTCCGCTGCTCCCACAAACACGCACAACCCCAAGACCAACGCCCTTAACCACCTTATAATCTTCATAAAATTCTCCCAAAAAATCAAGCGGAAAAATCCGCAAATTACCTATTTCAGCCACCAGCCTATACCAATAAAACCAAGGATGTCAAGATTGTTTTAAATAAATCAGACAAACCTCAAGCCGCCGCTCGAACCGTACGTCCAGTGGGAACCTTAGCCGCTGGAGCCGCCTTGGCAGCGCCGCTCCTGAGAAGGGGAGCTTTGCTGCCCGTGTTTGTACGGACTCGAGGAACAAAGCGGCCTGCCTTGATCGCCTCACGTCGAGCGAGCGCCGCTTTGATGCGGTCGATATCTCGTTGCATTTTTATTTTAGCAGCGCCCGTAAGGCCTTTCAGCTTGGCTGTCAGGTGCACAATCGCCACCTTGGCAAACGCGGCATTAGGATCCGCTTGCTTGGCCAGCGCAAGGCTCGGACGGCTCGCAGGCTTGGCCAACGGCGTGTACTTGATTTTCTTAATGACAGCCTGCGTTTCCTTAGTGAGTTCCCTGAACGCCTGCTGAGACACGACAGCCTGGATGGCCGCTATTTGCGTAGGCGCCGGCGTGGCTACCTGGACCACGGACAGCCTCGGAACCTCCCGCACGTACTCCTGCTCCCACTCACGACTGACCTGAGCAAACGGGCTGAAAAGCGGCCTGGCTCTGTTGTCAAGGGCTTGGGTTTGGGTTTTGCTCTTTTTTGGAGTTGAGGTTTTGGGTTGGGTCTTTTTTTGGTTATTTTGATTGTCTTGATTAGATGGCGGAAAATACCACTGCTGGTTTTGGTTTTGCTGGGCGCGGCGGGCGGCCTCGTCAGCAGCTTCACGCTGAGCCTTGAGGTCAGCTTCACGTTGGGCCTTGAGAGCAGCTTCACGGGCAAGGCGGTCAGCTTCAACTTGCTGAAAGTCGCGTTGGCGGTCGGCTTCGGCTTGCTCCCATTCCCTCAATTGCTTCTGCAGCAATATTCCCTGCATCGCCTGCGGCAGATTTGCCTGTGGCCCAGGAAGGGTTTGCCTACATTTCTTCATCGCCTCATCTAACCACGCCCGATTGACATTTTCAGGTTTATCTCTGACTAATTTTTCCGCACAGAACTTTAAGCCATTAAATAAACGCTCCAAACGAATCCCAGTCTCTAAAAATCCCCTCGGCTCTGCGTTGCCTTGAATCCATTGATCAACGGCATTGCCTCGAAAACCTAAACTATAGCCCCATCTTCCGTACTGATCCAGATTCCACGTAATATAAGCATCTAGTAGCTCCATCGAGCCATCAGTGTCTTGGAAAAACACATCTCTGACCTGGTCATAAAAATCCTTGCCACCAGCCTGCACTATACTATCGGCAACAATAGGAACTTCTCGCTTAATGAAACCTGCCAAGAGCTGCTTTAGATGTTCTGGCGTGAGAGGGATATCAAAAAGCCCCGCAATAAACTCCTCGTCCTCTGCTTCTGCTTCGGCTTGCTCCCTAAAGAGACGTTCCTCTTCAGCTAAGCGCCGGCGTTCCAACTCAGCTGCCTCACGCTGCTGGCGCTCTTTTTCTGTCATGACAGGGGTTAAGAACTGGGCGATTTGTCGAACCGCATCTTCGTGCGCTAGCTCTCCTGGTGCCACGTATGGAAGCTCCCCACCCTGCGGCTCTTCTATAAGGGTTAGCCGTGGCTGGCCGCTTCCCCCGGCCAATCCTCCAAAGGCATTGGAGCGTTGAATGTTTACTCCATCAAGGTACACGGTGGCAGTTCCATCTCGATTATCAGTGAAGCGAGGATTCAATAACTTAAAAGTTTCTATTACTTCAGGATTCGAGCCTAATAGTCTATTTTTTAAAAGAGCCAATTCATCGCTTGCTATCCTGATTTCCATATGATCGACACTACCATCCAATAGCGACCTCAGTTTACCAGAAAGTTGATTAACCGTAAGATTCAGATGTGAGGACCCCTTGGACACCAGAGAGCCACTGGAATATCTCTTGG
>JANYDI010000063.1 GCA_025363695.1 Opitutia bacterium | reverse complement strand
GCCCCCTGGACCCCCTTCCGATAGGCGATTTTTAAAAATGCCGAGCATTTTATAAAAATCGCCTATCGGGAAGGCATCCCTCGGTCTCCCCATGAACCCAACGAGAAAGGCGGTTTTAGCTTCCTGCTACCTGCAGGAACTAAAACCGCCTTTCTACGGGGGGTCATAGGGGGCGCAAGCGCCCCCTATACACTTTAAGCCGCTTTGGCTGTTTTTGGAGCAGCCTTAGGTGCTGAAGCCTTTGCAGGAGCGGGCTTTGGCGCCACACTACCCTTTGCAGGCGCAGCCTTTGGCGCTACACCACGCTTTGCAGGAGCGCGAGGAGCACTGACCTTCATACGGCCGTAGCTGGATTGATAGGCTTTACGCAGGATGACAACTTTCTTGGCAATGAGATCTCTCTTGGTGGCAAGAGCTTTCTTAGCGGCTTGCGTAACCCCACCGGTTCTGATTTGAGTATCTAACACCTTGATTTGCGTATCCAGCTTCCTAACCTCTGCCTGAGCAGGCTTGGACAAGGTACTCATGACGATGACATTCGTTGTACCCGTCCGTTCCGCAACCGCAAACGAGGCGTTCGCTGCAGCAACCTTCACTTCGTTAGAAGCACCCTTCTTAAGCGCCTGAGCAACATATTGATTGGCCATCTTCGACACCTGCACCAAGGGCACTGCGCTCATCATTTCAGGCTTTACCGCAGCAGCTACATTTACGTCGCGGTACACATCATTACTGAGCTGCCCCTTTGACACATAAGGCGACGTTGTAACAAGCTTCTGCTCACTGCTAGTCGACGATGACGCCGCACCCGACGAAGCAGGAACAGGGTTGGCTTTAGGAGTAATCGCCATATCGCCTACAGCAGCTAGGAGCCTCTTGAAGTCTTGAGGAGCCAGGGGGTCCTCGTTAACCAGCATTCCTCTAGTGAGCTGACCAGCTCCAGCACCACCAGGGCTGATCGTAGCTACAGCTGTGAAGATAACGCCTATCTTTGCCGTGCAATCAGTCATACTTCCTACTGGCTTGCTTCCGGCGAGAAGAGCGGCATAACCCCAAGTTCCATCAACAGCCTTCTCCAAGCCCATTGTTGTCGCAATTTCGGTCATTACCTTATTGCAACCATTGCGCCCTGCAATATTACCGGCTGCATCGACGTTTGCCAAAGCCCCCACCAACACAAGGTCATGAACACGACGAGCACAGAGCATCGCCCATTTCGCACGGTTCTTAACAGCTTCGACCGCTTGCGTTTGGCTATAGGCATAGAACTCCTGCAAGGCACGATAAGTCTCCATCATTTCACGATACGCCCGCACTTCTTCACGCAGCTGAGGGAACTTGTTACCGGCACCGATACCAGGAATATCCGTACCCACAGCCACATGCATGGATGGCGCTAGGGCTACGAGGTTCGCCAGGACGGCACCCTTGTGTTGGACATCAGTACCACGAGGAGAATGTACACCAGAAGCAGGCACGGCAGCATTGTAAACAGCGGAATTCCTGAATTCATTGCCGTGAGCAGCATCACCAGCTAGTGCGACAAGCACGTCATTATCCAGCCCATAAGCAGCATTTAAGTATTGGGCAATACTACCGAAGACCCATTTCCGGCCATTACGGAGGTTATCGCCAGGAGCAGTGACAGAAGCCCAGTTACAAGCATGCGTCAGAGCTGCAGGATCCAACCAAGCTGCTTCCGTCCCAAAGACCAAGGATGACGCCGTGCTATACAGGTCCATAATACCCAAGTTCAAACCATAGGCCTGAACGTAGGCGTTTTCGGCGTGTTGACCTAGACCAGCAACCCCAGCAGGGAAAGCTCCGCGAGCAATAACGACAGCGTTGTTAGGGAACCCAACACCATAAACACTGTTAGCGAGCGCACGCAGATCGGTCACCTGAGCAGCAACTCCAGCACCCGGAGCGTACCAGCGCATGCTAAACGACTGACCAGCAGGTTTAAGCGTTCCATCCGCATTAAGAATGTCACCTACGAGCATAGGCTTGTCTGTCAACCAGTAATTAGGCCAGGTCGCAGAAGACAGCTCCCAAGAGTTGTCACTCTTACCTAGGTAGTGGTCGTAGGTGTGCATCATGTTGGCGTCGATCGCCTGCGTCATCAGGTGTGTCATGTTGACCCAGGGGGCAGCCCACGCGTTAGCGGCGAGAGCGAGGTAGTCGGCGAGGTAGGTCGCACTGTTCGCAGCAATAGCAGCATCAGCGGTGTCATTGAACACTTTCGCTTGGCTATCAGCCACAGCCGGATTGGTAACGAGATTAGCCAGTGTGTCTGCAGCTGTCCGTGTTCCCGCGTCAATAGCCGCATCAATCCGCGTTCCTATGGCAGCCTTAACGGCACCAATCGAAGTATCCCCGTCAGCAGCTAGATCCAGCGTATGTGTCAAGGTACTGTACGCGGTATAAGGCCGTAGCAAAGGATCATGCGCCGCTGCTGCTCCTGTGAAGTTGGAGATATTAGCCCGCACCCAGAGAGGATTCGCGTTACCTTGAATATTTTGCCAAATACCACCAGCATCATTGAAGGTATGAAGATGTCCCGCAGCCGCATCATTAAGCTTTAAGCAAATGGCATCTTTCATCTGAACGTCAGTAACATAATGCTGACAAATGGCCTTAACCTTTGCGTTAACGGCAGGAGCCGCATCAAGACCAAAGTAGTCCTTGATGGCATCCTGGACCACAACCTGATCGGCTGTAGCACCTGTAGCTCCTACGGCTATATTAGCAGCACCCGTGGCCAGGGCTGTAAGATGGCCGCCCCCTACTCTCCGAAGAATGTAAGCCCCCGGAGCACCGGCAACATTTAGAGCAGCAAGGGCAGTCAACGCGTCAACACCGGCAGCACCGTTCAGGTGCATTGCGGCTACGCCGATGCCAGTACCAGCTTCCACAGCTGCTTCAAGGTTAGTAGCTGTTGCCCTTCCTGCTCCTACTAGAGCAGCCACTCTAGTATATTCGCCACTTAAGGCAGCTACAGCGGCGTCACGGATTGCATTCTGATCAGCTGGCACACGGCCATAGTAGACCATCATCATTGCTTGGACGACGGGGAGTAAAGTTGTGTGGTCTATTCCATCGTGCGTTGCAGCCGGATCTCCTGGAGTCGCAACAACACCAAAGGCTGTAGCATCCGACATCAACTCTTGGAAGACGGCCTTCGTCACAGTACCATTGACGTTAACCCCAGAGGTCGCTGCAGCTGTAAGTCGATCATCCGTAGCACCAAGCGTCTGCAACCAAGTGAACCCTGCAGCTACTTTAGCATCCTTTTCAATACCAGTTCCATCAGGCATACCCGGGATGGAATTACCACCAGCATCAACTGCATTAACAAAGGTATTAATTTTAGCAATCAACGCATCACGCAGCTGGTTATTGCTCCAGCTTTGCCTAAACGCATCGGCAACATGGCTAAACTTTATAATCTTGTCCGTAATAAGGGAGCTTAGAATAAAATTCTGCTTTTGGGCAAGTACGGCAGGAGCAGCACCTGCTGAAGCAAAAAGCTGCTTAGCGGCAGTCCGTACAGTAGGAGCGTCCGCAAAGCCATAACCAATTTCACCATAATTGTCATAGACGTCTTTGACAATGGCCTTGAAGAGCAGCTTAGGGTCTGTGTAATCCGTTGCAACACCTGCATGTGGCGTGTAGGCCGAAGGAGCAGCCAAGGTCTCGTCAAACAGCTTTTTACCAATAGCTGTAGCAACCACTGTTTGAAGACCAGCAGCCGTAAGGGCAGCAGGCCCAGTGATGTCGGCTGGCTTAATGTAGTCAGCGCCCAGGTAGGTGCTAATAGGTTGCGCAGCGCCACCACCCATAGTGTCGGCTGTAATATTATTACAAACTGTCGCCACGGCGGCCTTTATAAGACCAACGACAGGAGCTGAGGCAGTCCAGAATTTTCCACGAGCATAAGGCCCAAAACTCGCCGTCAACTCCGCCATCACCTTACCTGCATGTCCGTAATCGGGTAATACCCCAGCGTACGCGCCTTTAGCAGGCTCGCAAACGTGCCATAGCCGTTGTGGAACAGGTCCGCGGCAGTGGTGTTAGTAACACCATCGGATTGCAGAACCACAGGCGTGTTGACTTGCGCAAAGCTGTTAATGAGACTGATGTAGGGGTCGACATGGGTTTCTGGGTTAGCAGCATTAAGTAGCGAATGAGCAGTCGCAGCAGTAAACAGACCCGTATAGTCATTGGCAATCAAACCAGTTCTCAGTTTACCGAAGCCCTTGCCATTTTCCCCGGAATTAGCAGCACCGACGTCGACAGCAGCACCCAACTCCCCCAATTGAGCACCGTCAGCTGTACACGCAACTTTCTGACTCAAGCCGTGCTTACGGATACTCGCATACGACACCATATCCCAAACAACCTGAGAGTAGTTTTCCGCACCTCCAGGACCCCAGGCAGCGGGAAGACCTCCAGGCTTCGCGTACGCGAGACCCCAGGCAACACCAGCGCCGAGCTTGAGTCGTGGCAGGTGTTCCAAGTATTCCGCTTGCAGGGTCGGCGCCAAGTCGGTGATCATTGTGGCCTCATCTTCAGGAGCGAAGGTTTGGACGATCTGCAAGGCAAGGACGGCTGCAAGCTTTTGGTTGTCGTTGTCAGCCGTAAGCGTAATGCCAGTATAGGTAGTAGTAAGAACAGGAGGGTTTGGTGCACCACCACCAGCTGCCAATTCTGCAGCAGTATTGGCAAGAGCTATGGCGGCAGCAGTTCCACCAGCAGCAGCAGCAACGATGGCATCAATCTTCGGTGAGAAGTGATCGTAAATGAGCTGCGTGGCCCCAGCTGCATCTCTTTGCAAGGCATCAGCCAAGGTCCACTTAAACCCAGGAGTCCGCAGTTCCTTGTAAATTCCATTGAGCAAAGCAGGGCTTGCGGCATAGATGGCACCCACAACGACATTGTGGCCACCATGCACGTACACCTTCGCCGCATCCTGCAGAACATTCTCCAGCAATTCGATATTGAGCTGCTCCAGGAGGACCGCGTTATTGATTTTTTCCAGGGGTGCGTGCGTAGCCGGTTTCAGGAGGTGGTTCTGAAACTGAGCAAAAGTCCCCCATAGGGATGCAGGGGCACTCAACGCGGCAGTGAGGCCGGTGGCCATTGCGTAGTTTAAGATTTTCTTTAGGTTTTTCATAGTGGGTTGTTTACGGAGGTTTTACTTCAAAATTTTCACAACTCGACAGCAAAAGGCCTTGATTACAGTAGGACTTTCACTGGTAACGATTTTTCTTGATAGGTCAATTCTTTTTTTTGGTTTCGTAAATAGCAGAACAGCCAGGGGGGCGGCCCCAAAACAATCTGTGACAATAATATAGTAAGAGTACTCGATTTTTCAAAAAATGTCAATAAGGCATTTTAATGAAATAGGAAGAAAAGAAAAGCAGGAGCTAAAAAAATTTGGGGCCGACAGGAGGCTTTAACCCCAGACAGAAAGAGGCTGAAAAAAGATATAAGGAATAAATGTGAATAAGCTGTTAACAAGTTGATCTTGCAGTCAAAGGGATTCAAGAAGTTAATGGGGCCACAAAAAATAAAAATGCAAAAAGAAGCCCTGTTTCATCGGCATAATGCCTGCGCCCATTAATCCAAAAAAATAACAGCCAAGCCGCATGAATACTCGAATTTAATGAACAAAAGAGCCTCAGAAATTGCCATAAACACCTAATACTTTCAATACGCTAGGGTTGCCTTTTAAATACGGTTAATCGCCTCGGACAGAAGCGCTTAAACGGCAAAACCCATTGTGAATAAGCTTGCACTCAGCGCCCAAATGACCACAAGTTTAGAATTAAATCACCCGCCCCACGCCCTTATGCTCGAATCGAACAGCCACGCGCTTTGGAACACCGTCAAAGCAGACCTAGGCGGCCTATTTCCGCGCGAAGTCTATAATGTCTGGTTTGAGCCGCTGGAATGCCTCGAGCAAACCGACGAGGTGCTGCATGTGGCGGTCCCAAACGAGTTTGCAGCCATATGGATACAGGATAATTACTCGGACATTATCAATACGCGCGCTAGCCTATCGGCCGGGCGCCGCATGACGGTGCGCTTCAATGTCCTGGCGCAGGCCCCTGCCCCCAAGCACATGGAGGGCTACCTCATGGAGACCCCCCAGCTGCCCAAAGCCGTGCCCCTGGCGCCCGTAGCCCCAAAAACCACCAAACCGAACGAGGAAGGCCTCGCGGCGCCCGTCCTGAACCCACGCAACACGTTTGGGAACTTCATCATCGGGCCCTCCAACCAACTGGCTCACGCGGCCAGCGTCGCCGTGGCCAATGCACCCGCCAAGGCCTACAACCCCCTCTTTTTGTACGGCGGTACAGGCCTAGGAAAGACGCATCTCATGCAGGCCGTAGCGCAGCACGTGCTCAGCATGAAGCCGCAAACGCAGGTGGTTTATGTCTCCTCCGAAAAGTTTACCAACGAGTTTATTCGCGCCATCCAGGAAAACAAGCTCATGCAGTTTCGGAAGCGCTACCGCGAAGTCGACCTGCTGCTCATCGACGATATTCAGTTTTTGTCAGGCAAGGAACGCATCCAGGAAGAATTTTTCCACACCTTTAATGAGCTGTATGAATCTCAGCGGCAAATATTCCTGTCCAGCGACCGTCCAGCCAGTGAAATCAGCAAGCTCGAAAGCCGCCTGGTCTCCCGCTTCCAATGGGGCCTGGTTACCGATATTCAGCCCCCAGACCTCGAAACCCGCATGGCCATTTTGTCCAAAAAAGCCCAGGCCATGAACCTCGTGCTCGACTCCAGCCTCGTGCAATTCCTCGCCGAACGCGTATCTCGCAACATCCGCCGCATGGAAGGCGCCCTCACCCGTATCGGCAGCTACATGACCCTCATGAAGCGCCCCGTCAACCAAAGCATCGTCGAGGACCTCCTCCAAGACATCCTCCAGGAAGAAGCCCAAAACGTCCTCACCATCGAGCGCATCCAAAAGGCCGTCTGCGACCATTACCACCTCTCCATCAACGACATGTGCAGCCGCAAGCGCCCCAACGCCATCGCCTTCCCACGCCAAGTGGCGATGCACCTGTGCCGCTCCCTCACCCACAAGTCTCTACAGGAAATCGGCGACGCCTTCGGCGGCCGCGACCACGGCACCGTCATCCATGCCTGCAAGACTGTCGAAAATATGCTCGAACAAGATGCCTCGATTAAACGTGCAATGGACTACTTGATGCACCAGTTGAGCACGCAGGGCTAAGGGGCACTCGTGCCCCTTAGGATCCCCTTCCGATGGCGATTTTAGGAAATACTGCGTATTTCCAAAAATCGCCATCGAGAAGCCTATACTAAGCCCCCCACAGATTGCTTCGCAATCAGCTAATATAATTTATTAATACATCAGTCCGCACTTAAGGAGGCCTGAAAGGCCGGCAGATGGATAGCCCAGGGCGTAAGCCCTGGGTTTTCGGTAAAAAAAGGTTTTGAGCCCTACAGGGGCGACACTCGTATTCACATTTTGAGTGCCGCCCTTACAGGGCTCCAGTTTGTTTTTCAACCAGAACCCAGGGCTCACGCCCTGGGCTATCCATCTGCCGGCCTTTCAGGCCTCCTTAAGTGCAACTGTTGTTAGTCAAGTAATTAAATAACTTCCAACACTCAGGGACCCTTCCCCTTGGCCCTCTAAAGCAAAAACAACAACCCATATGCCACCACTACCAACACGGTCAGCACACGACGTTCGAGCTGCGTAAGATCAAAAAGCATAAACCTCGAACCTAGATTCCCCAACGAGGTGGCGAATTGTGAAAATGCATGCATTTTCATAATTCGCCACCTATTGGGGGGTCCTAGGGGGCGCCAGCGCCCCCTAGCCCTCGCCCCTAGACCTTAAAAATACTCCCGAGCTTGCGGCCCATGAGGACGGAGGAGCCGATGACGGTGATGGAGAGGAAGATCATGGACCATACGCCCAGGGCGGAGGCGATATAGCGGCCATCGCCCAGGAGGGACATCAACTCGTAGATGGCCTTGGTGATGGGGTAGTCGTCTTGGCGTTGGGCTAGGAAGAGGGAATCGGAGACTTCTAGCATGCTTTGGGAAAAGGCCAGGAGGCCGCCGGCCATCAGATTGGCCATGATGAGCGGCAGGGTGATGCGAATAACGGCCTTGAGGGGGGAGCTGCCCAGGCTCTGGGCGGCTTCCTCGTAAACACCACTGGTTTGCTGCAAACCAGCCACCGCTGAGCGCACCAAAAAGGGCAACTTGCGCACGGCATAGGCGATAATCAGCAGGCCTGTGGGGTTTTGCGTGGGGTTCAGGAATTCAAAGAACTGCCCTTCGCGGCTCATGGCCAAGTAGCCAAAAGCCATGACAAGGCCCGGAATGGCCAAGGGCAGCATCGCTAAGGAATCCAAAACGGCCCTACCCGGCAGCTTGGTACGGACGACGACGTAGGCGATGGCGACGCCCAAAAAGATATTCAGCAAGGTAGCAAAGCCGGAATAAATGAGGCTGTTATAAATAGCAGGCACGGTGAAGCTATGACCCAGGGCGATTTCGTAGTTACCCAGGTTCCAGCCCGTGGGCAAAAGCGTCCCATACCAATCGCTGGAAAAACTAATCAGCACAACGGCCAAATGCGGCAACAAGGCCAGACCGATGACACTGAGGAAAAACGCCCAACACAGACAATTCCCGCCAATGCCTAGGCAACGCGGTTCCGGAACATGGGAAGCCTTCGCCATCATCGAAAAGGTCGTACGCCCAAACAGGCCCTTGCCTACGGCGTACATGAGGACGGAAAAAAAGAGCATCACCGTCACCAAGGCATAAGGAAAGGGATTGCCGCCGATGTCCTTGATTCCATGATAAATTTGCACCGAGGTCGTACGGCTATAGTCAAAAATGAGCGGCACACCCAGCTCCGTAAAGGCCCAAATAAACACAATCGTGCAGCCCGCAAACAAGCCTGGCCGCATCAAAGGGAGCGTAATTTTAAAAAACCGCTTTAGCCCTCGGCAACCCAGGTTTTGAGCGGCTTCTTCCATCGCTGGATCAATATTTGCCAAGGAAGCCACGATGTTCAGGTACAAAATCGGGTACAAGCTCAGGGCATTGAGCAAAACCACCCCCCAAAGCCGGCCATTGCCCAGCCAATCGATCGTGCTATCTGCTCCGAGCGCACCCAGGTCTTTCAAGATCGCGTTGAGCACGCCGTTTTGACCAAAAATCTGCTTCAGGCCAATGGCTCCCACAAAGGGCGGTAGCATAATCGGCAAAAGTACGAGCCCTGAAAAAAGTTTTTTACCCCAAAACTGGTAACGATCGACCAAAAACGCCATCGGCATCGCCAAGGTCAGCGCTGCTAAGGTTGAAAACGTGGCTATCCCCAGGGAATTCCGCAAGCCCTCTAAGTAGATAACATTACGAAAGACCTCGATTACGTAAATAAAGGTAAAATGCCCATCTACATCAAAAAACCCTCCCCGAAGAATCTTCAGGATAGGCCAAATCAGGAAGCATCCAAAAAACCCAAAAGTAATCGCGTAAAAAAATAAGGCCAGCTTTCTAGACATGCACCGCCCACATTAAAAAAGAATCTCCCAAATGCAAGCTTTTTTCAAGGGGGACTTGTCCCCCTTGACCCCATTCCGATAGCGATTTTTAAAAATGCTGCGCATTTTATAAAAATCGCTATCGGGAAGCGGTTCTAAAGGCTGCAGTGACTTGACAATCGGGCTGTTTTCAGGAGACTGACAATATATGGAAGATTGGGGGCTCATCGACTACCTGTCTGGCCTAGAGCGCCAGCACGCCTACGTTCAGCAACGCATTGCTGGGCTGCGGGAGGATACGCTTATTTTTGCGCAGCACCCTCCCGTGTATGTCGTAGGTTCCGCACCTACGGCTTCCGAACAAGCGCTCCTAGCGGCCGGAAGCCTCCATGGCATCCCGGTAGTCCAAGCCCGTCGCGGCGGCGGCATCACCTATCACGGTCCCGGGCAGCTCATGATTTATCCCATAATTTACCTAGGGAAACAACCAGATTTGCATAAATATTTACGCCATCTAGAGCAGCTGTGCCTCGATGTTTTGGCCACCTTGGGCGTATCCGCTCAGCTACGTCCAGGGCTTACCGGTGTTTGGATCGGGACAGCCAAAATCGCCGCCATCGGGATTGCCGTGCACCGCGGCGTGGCCTATCACGGCATCGCCCTGAACAACAGCAGCGACCTGGCCCCCTTCGACGCCATCACCCCCTGCCGCATCCCCAACTCCGAGGGCTCCGTCACACGCCTGTGCGACCATGGAGGGGGGTCGATAGAGGCGCTTAAGGAGGTGTTCGAGCAGAGTTGGAAAGGGCCAGGGCCAAGGGGAGCTGGCTCCCCTTGGATCCCCTAATGGTAGCGATTTATTAAAATACTACGTATTTTAGATAAATCGCTACCATGGCGATACAAGGCACCCTCCGCGATCGCTTCGCGATCGAAATCATTCGAAACGTACACCCGGATCGCTTCGCGATCGTGGGGGGTCTTAGTATCTACCTGCCCGATGGCGATTTATCTAAAATGCGCCAGCATTTTAATAAATCGCCATCGGAAAGGGGATCCTAAGGGGCACGAGTGCCCCTTGGCCTTTCCTAACCCAATCGCATTCGAACTTTCAGAAGCCCTTCTAGCAACCGATGAATATCCTCGAGGGTGTTGTAGAAGCTGACGGAGGCGCGGACGCTGCTGGTGAGGCCGAAGTGGCGCATGAGGGGTTGGGCGCAGTGGTGGCCGGAGCGGATGGCTACGGCGGACTGGTGGTCTAGGAGCGTATCGACGTCGTGGGCATGAATGCCCTCGAGGCAAAAGCTGACCAGGCCTACGCGCTCGCGTGGATTGCCGATGATGCGCAGGCCTGGAAGGCTCCTAAGGCCCTCTAAAAGCGCCTGTATTAGGGCTTCCTCGTGCGCAAAGGCGGCGGGGGTGGCGATTTGTTTATAAAAGCGCAGCGCCTCAGCCAAGGCAATGGCGCCGCAGATATTGGGGGTTCCGGCCTCAAAGCGTTCAGGAGCCGGCCGAAAACGCGTGTGCTCAAAGGTCACGTGTTCTACCATGCCACCACCGGATTGGTAAGGAAGCATGGCGTCTAGGTGGGCTTTTTTAGCATACAGCACGCCAATGCCCGTGGGTCCAAAGACCTTATGGCCAGAAAAGACCAAAAAATCCGCATCCAAATCCTGAACATCGACCGGTCCATGGGGAACCGATTGGCAGGCGTCCAAGAGCACAGGAACCCCTTGGGCATGGGCCCGGGCAATGAGTTTTTTAACAGGATGCCGTACGCCGATGGCATTGGAAACATGCACCAAGGCAAACAAGCGCGTCTTTTGGGAAAGCTTTTGCTCAAAATCCTCCCAAAGCAAATCTCCCTGGGCATCCACGCCCACAACTTGCAAGCACGCACCCGTCTGCTGGGCCAAGAGCTGCCAAGGGACAATATTGGAATGATGTTCCGTTAAAGTGAGTAGGATTTCGTCCCCAGGCGCCAAGCGAGCCCTCAAAAAGCTGTATGCCACCAAGTTGATGCCTTCTGTAGCGCCTCGGACAAATACGATTTCACTCGGACTGGCCGCATTCAGGAACCCTGCCGCCGTCTTGCGGGCCGCATCATAGGCCAAGGAAGCCTCTTGGCTCAACAGATGCGCAGCCCTGTGCACGTTGGCGTTATGCTCAGCGTAATGGCGCTGTATCGCCTCCAAGACACAACGCGGCTTGTGCGTCGTAGCAGCGTTGTCCAGGTAAGCAATCGACTGCCCGCGTACCTGACGCTCAAAAATCGGAAATAAGGCCCTCAGGGTGTTTGGATCCATAGTAAGTCAAAAGAAAAAAGGGCTAAGGGGCACTCGTGCCCCTTAGGATCCCCTACAGGTAGCGATTTTATAAAATGCGATGCATTTTAATAAAATCGCTACCTGATAGCCTATACTAAGCCCCCCCACGATCGCGAAGCGATCCGGGAGTATCTTATGAACTGCTTCGAGCCGGTTTTAGGGGAGGCATTGGGGGTTCGGACAAGGAAGGGAAGTGCGTAGCGCACTACGGTGCGTGAGTCACTTCCATGACGCCGTCCCAAACCCCAATGCCCCCCTAAAACCATCCTAAGGGGCGCAAGCGCCCCTTAGCCCTCCCTGGCCTTCGGCACCGCATGGCTCCTCCACCGCACAAGGGCTTGAGCGATAAATCCGATAAAGACACACAGGATGATGCGATTGGCGCCGCCGTAGCTGATGAAGGGGAGCCCTATGCCCTTGGTGGGGAGGCAACCGGTGACGACGCCGACGTTGATGAGGGCCTGCAGGACGATAAAGAGGCTCATGCTGAGGATGAGGCAGTACTGGAAAAAGTCGGGAGCCTGGGGTAAGTTTTTCAAAACAATGAGGAAAAGAACCAGAAAAGCCACTACGACAAGGGCCGTAGCGATGAGGCCAAGTTCTTCTCCAAGAATGGCTAAGATGAAGTCATTGTGCGCCTCGGGCAAAAAGGAAAGCTGCTGACGTCCTTGGCCCAGGCCCACTCCGGTCAGACCCCCCGAGCCAAAGCCAATCAGGCCTTGCCAGAGTTGGTAGGCGCCATCGAGCTTGTGGGTTTCCCAGTCCAAAAAGGCTGTAATGCGTTTGAGGCGTACAGGATTATAAGCAACGGCCACGGCAAAGAGACTAATCCCAGAAAAAATGGCTGGCAGCAGGTAAAGCAAGCGAGCTCCTGAGAGGAACAGCACGCTCAGGCCCACAGCGGCATAAAGGACGGCGGTGCCAAAGTCAGGCTGCAGCATGATGAGGACAAAGGGCAATCCCATAAACAAGCCTGGGTAAATAAAACCTTTCAGGAAGCTTTTGCGATCCCTACGGCTATAGGCCAGCAAATGCGCAAGCCCAAAGGCGTAGCCGAGCTTGGCCCACTCAGCGGCTTGGAAGCGCACAGGCCCGATCGCCAACCAGCGGCGCGCTCCATTGACCTTGTAGCCCAGGCCAGGAACCAAGACCAGCAGCAGCAACACCAGACTGCCGCCCGTAAGCCACAGAGAAAATCGCTCCAAGCGCTCCAAGGGGCAGGCATAAGCAAGGGCTCCTAGCGCAATCGCCACGCAGGACCACAGCAGCTGGCCCCTGAAAAGCGACAAGGCCCTCCCCTGCGAGGCTCCCTGACCAGCGCTCCCCAACACCACAAGGCCCAGCGCGATCAACCCCAAGGCGATGAAAACAAGCGCCATGGAGTCACAAGATTTTTCGTTTTCATGCATATCTGAGAAAATGGAAAGGGCCAAGGGGCGCTTGCGCCCCTTGGATCCCCTACCGGTAGCGATTTATTAAAATGCTAACGCATTTATAATAAATCGCTACCTGATAGAATATACTAAGCCCCCCACAGATCGCGAAGCGATCCGGGTGTATTTTTAGAACCACCTTGGAAGGGTGGTTTTAGCGGAGGAATTTTGGGTTCAGGCAAGAAGCTAAGCCCGACGTGTGCTTTTGCACTCGAGGGCTGCAGCGACGCAGCATCAACCCAAAATAACCCGCTAAAACCACCCTTCAGGGCGTACTCTCTAATACCTCAAAAGGATCCACTGCGGCTTCGTCGGTATCCGCAGCGGCGTCATCGTGAGGCTGAGCGGCATGGGGCTCTGGAGTAGGCAAGGGAGCCGCAGCTTCCACGGCCGGCAAGGGAGCCGTAGCGTCGTGGCTAGGGATACGGAGTTTTTGATTGATCTGGAGTTTTTTGGGGTTCGTTATGCCATTGACCAAAAGCAAATCAGAAACTTTTACATGATACAGCTTGGCGATGTCTGAAGCGGTTTGGCCAGGAGCCACCACGTGTACCGTTGCGTGAGGGTCTACTGAGGCAGAGGGCGTTGCTTTTTTGGTAGCGGCAGGTAAAGGCGCGGTACCGGATGTTCTGAGTTTTTGCCCTACGCGGATGGTATCCGATTTAAGGTTATTGAGGGCCTTGAGTTGAGCTACGCTGAGGCCATGACGGCGAGCAATTTTGCTTAAGGTATCGCCCCCTTGAACGCAATAGACTTCGGAGCTCGCAGCCACGTAGAGGACAGGATGCTCTGAAGACTTACCTACGATAATCTGCTGACCGGGGCGAATGAGGCTGTCGCGGGTTAGACTTCTGTTTAAAGCGAGTAATTGAGGCAAGGTCAGCCCATACTGATTGGCGATTTTCCAAAGTGAGTCCTTGGGCTGGACCGTGTGCATACAATCGATCTCCCTGGGCGTTACTAAGGCCGGTTGAGGCTTGGGGGTTTCCGGAAGCGATGGTGGAGCCGCGTCCCTGGGCTCATCAGCAAAGGCGTCAAAGCCGTCATTTACGGGCCGCTTGGGCTCAAAACGCTGAACAGTCTTCGCTTCAGCAGCGGCGTCATCGGGCCCATCGGCTTCCTGGGGATGCGCAAGGGTATCAGGCACGATAGGGGCCCGTGTATCGGGCTCCTTGACCTCGTAAGAACCTTGACGACAGCCCGATTGGACTAAAAGAAGGATGAGCACGCCCACAGCATGGACGCCCAGTATGCATGCAAAAACTTTAGTAAATTTCATAGTTTACATTCCCTTTGTAGAGCATGTAAAAAAAATAAGCAACCCGAAAGTCGAGCAAACGCTCAACTTCTTTAAAGCCGGGGTGAATTAAATCAAAAATATTTCGATATATAAACACAATGCACACACTGCTCCGCTTTCTATTTTTATGGGTTCCGCTCTCACTCCTTGTTGCGGAACCTATCAATGATGCCAAACAATTATGTGAGAACATAAAAAACACGCTCCGTCCACTGGGACCCAGTCCCGCCTTTAATGACAGCATAGACTTCTACCTGTCCGTCTACCCCCGTACCCAACCGATCACCTTGGCCTATGATTTCTTGATACAACGAGCCTTTAATGAAGGGCTCCTTTACGAAAAATGCGCTGACTACGAGCCCATGAACAGCAAAGAAAGGGAAGCCCTCGAAGCCATCTTTATTGAGATCTATCAATCCTTGGCTCACTACCAACACCTACCAAGCCTGGAGCAGCTCACGCGCCATTTTTTCAACAAAGGAGCGCTCCTAGAAGCTCAGGGACCCTGTCATATCCTCCTGAGCAACGATCCTAACAACATCCTTGGCAATAAGATATTAGGGTATATTTATGAAAAGAACGGCAACCCTCAACGGGCGCTACAGGCCTTTGAGGTCGCTGCCCGTCAAAACGATCCTGAAGCCACCTATCGCCTAGGCAAACTGTTGTGCGAAGGCAAGCACCGCGATCGCGGTATTGCCACCCTGAACACGCTAAGCAACCCAAACAGCCCCTATACGTTTAAAGCAAAAACGTATTTAGCAAAGGTGTTAATCAAAGACCCCACGTACGCCCAAAAAGCCCAAGATGGCCTGATGGAAGCTGCTAACCATGGGGATCAGGAGGCTCAGGAAATCATCGGGCTACAGTTTTATAAGCTTGGAAGCTTTAACGAAAGCATTGCCGTTTTGGAAAAAGCAGCCCAATCCGGCAGTCATGCAGCGATTTGGCACCTACAGGAAATCTTTCTTAACATGAGCCATCGCTTCCCTGAGCGCAAGCAAGAGTGCCTAAGGAAGAGCCTCCACTATATTAAGGAAGGAATTTTTCATGATGCGGATGCTGATAGATATTTCGATCAATTAAAAAAAATCAAAATAATATATCCCGGAGAAACCCTGCCCTTGGTTACCGAAAGTGAAATTTTTTGGCTCTACTACCAAAATACATACAATAACGCTTACCTGCAATACGCCATAGAAGCCCTCAAGCCCTGCCGCTGCCCGCAAAGCGATTACCTAAGGGGGCGTTACCACGAGGAGCAAAGACAAGCCCCTGAGGCCTTCGCTGCGTATCAGCAAGCGGCACAAGCACAGCACCCAGCTGCCTGTTATAAAATGGGCTACATTTATCAAAAGGGCCTCCTTGGGCAAAAAAAAGATCTCAACTTAGCCAAGGAAGCCTTTCAGCAAGCGGCTCAACTGGGAGATAGCGAAAGCTACTTGGCCCTGGCATGTGGGGAGATTTCAGAGCAACAGCTCCTCAACAACATCAAGCCTGAGGGCGCCTCCTTGCTCGAATCGGATGGATCCAGCGATAGCCTTTTGAGCCATTCTAACAACACTGAGATCCCTGATCGCAACTCGGATACCTTTAAAAATTTTCTTAAAGCAGCGCAACTAGGCAACGCCCAAGCTCAGGCAAAGATTGGCTCCTTTTACTATTTTGAACAGAACGCCAAAGATCAGGCAAAGATGGACTCCTTTTGCTATTTTGAACAGACAACAGACGCCAACCAGCTCTACAAGGAGGCCTCTGAATGGTTGGAAATGGCAGCCGCACAAAAAGAACGCTCAGCCCTGCTCAATTTGGGACATTTTTATAAAGAAGGCCTCGGATGCAAAAAGGATAAAATGAAGGCCCTTGAGTACTACGCTCAGGCCGCCTGTGGGGTTGAGTCCCTACGCGGTTACAAACGGATAGTAGCCCTGTTGGCCTGCCAGGAAATGGGTGAGTTTTTAGAAAAAGACCCCCATGAACCCCATCCTGGCTTGAGCGCCTATTACTACAAACGCTGCCTCAAAGGCATCCTTCCAGAACCCAGCAAAGCAGGCATGCATATGACCGGAAGTGCCTCCCTGCCCCTGCTTTTAAAGCAGGCAGGAGTCAAGGCAGCTATAGCGCTTGGGCGCCTCCACTATCGAGCAAAACAGTTTGATGAAGCCAAAGAATACTACGAAACAGCCAAGGGGCTGGTAGACAACGACCTTCAGCTTCAGGAAGAAGCGCAATCTCGGAAAGAATTGCAATCCTTTAATCATAATCTAGGCACCCTGTATCATCGACAGTTCCTGGCAAACCCCTCACAAGCCCTCAACAAAGAAGCCAAAGAAGCCCTCAACGAAGAAGCCAAAGAAGCCCTCAACAAAGAAATGCAAATGGCCCAAGAAGCTATGCAAATGGCCGATGAGTGCTACCAACAGGCAGCGAACTACTCCGTGCCCTTGCCGACCAGCTCCTCCCCGGCCCTACGCAAGGTGAACAGCGAAGATGCCCTACCTCAAAAAGATGTCCTGCCTCAAAGTATAGGCAAAACCCTCTCCTACATCCACCCCCAGGGACACGAAGACAATGCAACCGCTAGCGTCAAAACGATCCCCCTAGCCGAACAACGCAACAAAAACCGCTCCTCAACGAATCTTTACCATAATAAGATTAGGCGGTTTTCTAAGGGGTTTTAAGTGGTTTGAGGGGTGCATTGGGGGTTGATGCTGCGCCCTTTCAGTGACTCACGCACCGTAGTGCGCTACGCACTTCCCTTCCTTGCCTGAACCCCCAATGCACCCCTCAAACCGGCTCGAAGCAGTTCATAAAATACTCCCGGATCGCTTCGCGATCTGTGGGGGTCTTAGTATAGGCTTCCCGATAGCGATTTATCTAAAATGCGCTAGCATTTTAATAAATCGCTATCGGAAAGGGGATCCTAAGGGGCGCAAGCGCCCCTTGGCCCTTAGCCCTTATAAATCCAACACCAACTCCCTCCTCACGTTTCCTCAAATTTACGCTTAAACACAACCTCTACTTCGTCGAGAAAAGCCTTCGCTTTCAGCCCAACGGCAATGAAGCGCAAACGCGTCTTGTAGCCTGCGGCCAGCATCATGAGGGCCATAATACTTTTGCCATTGATGCGGTCCTCGCCCTCTTTTTCGACATAGACCTCTACTTCGTTGTAGAGGTTGGCAATGCGCACAATCATAGCTGCGGGCCTGGCATGGATGCCCATCCTATTTTCCACTTCAAACTGACGTTCTTCCTGAGGAAGCTCCTTGGAGAGCGCTTTTTCAAACGGCAATTCTGGAAGTTCTTTAGGTAAAAATTTCTGTGCGCTCATGTTTCTTCAGGAAGTTGTAATTTACAAAGCTTGCTGATTGCAAGCACAAAACCATTAGCTAGGTATTTATTTCTTATTGATTTGTTTGTCTCGAAAAAAGAACAGGTTCTAGGGCGTGTGAACAATTAACTAAGCTTAAAACCACAAAATGAGAGCCCTGTAGGGGCGAATGCTTGTCAGCCCAGGGCTTTAGCCCTGGGTTTGGCATAGAAAGAAGATTTAGAGCCCTACAGGGGCGATTCATTAAACCTGATATATTGTCCATAGTTAATTTTTAAATAAATTTGATGCATTTTAATGAATCGCCCCTGTAGGGCTCTGGTTTGTTTTTAACCCGTAAACCCAGGGCTAAAGCCCTGGGCTGACAAGCATTCGCCCTTTCAGGGCTCTCATTTTGTGGTTTGTTTTTAAATAATTGTTTATCAACTCTAACGGATCTATAAAAACAGGTTTTAAATTTAATTGATCACACACCCTAGATTTGTAACCTATACGCTAGCAAGGTGTTAGCCATCAACTGAGCCACGGTCATGGGGCCAACGCCGCCCGGAACGGGTGTGATGTACGCGGCTAGGGGCGCCACAGCGTCGTAGTCGACATCCCCCACTAAGCGCGTACGCCCAGGCTCAACTTGGATTCGATTTATCCCAACATCAATGACCACAACTCCTGGCTTGACGGCCTCTGCGCCAAAGAAGCGAGGCTTCCCGATGGCGCTGATGAGGATGTCGGCTTGGCGCGTAAAATCAAAAAGGTTTTGGGTCTGAGAATGGCAGATCGTCAAGGTGGCATTGCCCTGCCGATGATCGGCCGCAAGCAACAGGGCCAAAGGACGCCCGACAATGACGCTGCGCCCGACAATCACAACGTGCTTACCATGAGTCTGAATATTGCTGTGGCACAAAAGCTCTAGGATGCCAGCAGGCGTGCAGGCCACAAGCCTTGGACGGCCCTGGGCTAAAAGCCCAATGTTTTCCGCATGAAAGCCATCGACGTCCTTCAAGGGATGCACGGCATTGAACAAGGCATAGGCATCCCAACCCAAGGGCAAAGGCGTCTGGACCAAAATGCCATGCACGTTGGCATCTGCATTGAGTGCTTTAATCCGTTGCAAGAAGGCTTTTTGACTTATCGATACATCAAAGACCTCGACCACGCTCTCAATCCCCAAAGCCTGGGCAGTAGTCTTTTTTTTATTGACATAAGCCACGGAGGCAGGATCTTCCCCTACCCTCAAAACGACCAGACGCGGCGGCTTTTTGAGGGCTCGCACCTTTTCCTCCACAGGGAGCAAAAAAGCCCTGGCAATGGCGCTTCCATCGATAATGGCCATAGTAAGGGGCTTGCTTAGTCCTTCAAAATCCGGGCATGCATGACGAGCGTCTCACCGGTATCGTCATAATGAGAAAGTTCTCCTTCAATACGCAGCACCTTGCCTTCAAGCTCCTCTAGCGAGCCCACAACCATAAGGTCCTTGGCGTCTATGAAAGCCATACGATGGCCATTTTTATCGCTCAGCTGGTAGGGGTAACGCTTTTTATAGCGCACAAATTTATTTGGGACCAATACGCCCTCCAGGGTCGTCAAGCCCCCTCCCAAAGCGATCTTAGGCGGCGCAACGACCTTCACAGGCAAAGACTGAGGCACCTTCACGGGAACTTCAACCTGCTTGGGCTCCTCAGGAAGCTCCTCATCCGCTTGCGCTTCAGGAAGCGCACTGATGCAATCACGAGACTCCAAGCCCCAATCAGGCAAGACATCAGCCATCAAAACCGTCGATGCAAGCGAGCAGAAGACCCAAAGCACGACACACGTTCCCAACTTTTTTAGCATAGGCAATGCTTTAGCAAAAAATGGACACGCTGTCCAGTCTAAAGTGAAAAGGCCAAGGGGACGTTGTCCTCTAGCGTTGAAAGTGACTTAAGTTGTTGATTAATAACAGTCCACAGATAAGGAGGCCTGAAAGGCCGGCATATCGTAGCCCAGGGCGTAAGCCCTGGGTTTAGGTGAAAAACAAACCAGAGCCCTGTAAGGGCGGCAC
>JANYDI010000041.1 GCA_025363695.1 Opitutia bacterium | reverse complement strand
GAAGGCAAAGAAAGCTCCCGCGGCGCCCGTCATGATGATGCCCCACACCGACTGCGCCGTGGACAATTCCAAGCCGAACTTGAGCGATGGGACTTCCACCGAGAACAGCAACAGGTCCAGCAAGAAAGGTGGGACAGACGCCGATACGAGCACGAGCCCTATGGGTTCGGCGACGCTGACCGATTCTGCGGCCCAGCTCGACTCCCGGAAGACGACGGAGGCTGGTCCCACAGCCCAGCAATCTACTTCCTCTGGGAGATCCTCAACACAAGGTACTCCTGCCCCAAAGGACTACCCACCTGCCTCCACGACGGCTGCACCAGGCACCTGCCCGAGCTCCTCACCCTTGAACTACGTAGGGCCGATACGTTCGGGTGAAAAAGACACCACCATAACGGCTATCCGCGGGGAGTCGGTCCAGCCCCTGCCGCCCAACGACAAGGCCGTCGCCCCCCGCCCGTACGCAGCGAACTGCGAACCGGTTCGTCTGGCCGACCTGGCTCGTTGGGAGGCCAGGCTCTATGGCATGCCGCTCGACAGTGTCCACAACCTCGAGCACGTCTATGTTGTCCTCAAGCCTACCCCTTCAATTGAGCAGCGAACCCCGCTGCCGGTAAAGTCGAAGGACTGGTTCGAGCAACAACCGAAGGACGAGTGGAAGAACTGCCCCGACTGCAATCGACGGCCAGAGAGGATCCCGGACAACACCGAGTGGCGCATCATGCAGCCGCCTAACTACGTGATGGACGTCGCCTCCATCCTGTACGAGATTGCACCAGCGGGCATGCAGGCTTGCCCATACACCAGAAGATGGTGCATGGACCCGCCGCTCATGGACGCCATGCTGGCCAACTACATGAATCCGCAAAATACGGTCTTCCGCATCGTTATGGGGGACCACTTGATGGACCTCCACATCCCACACCTCAGCAGCCACACCGGCAGGCCCTACATCATCTTCGCCATCACGCAGTACCTCACCAGACGCCTCCGTCAGATGGGCCTGTTTATGCAAGTCCGAGAGCTCGCAGTCTACACCCTCTACAAGGAGCAAGTCTACTGCCAGCCGTTTCACCAGAACGTCATCAACGGCTCCACCGTCCTTCTCGGCTACAAATGCCACAAGTTCATCCTACCCATCTACATCTCCGGCTCCAGGCCGATCTGCCCCACGATGGCTTATTTGGACCAGGAACGTCGAAAGGACGAGAAACGGCGTAATGCTCCCCGGGAGGAGATAGATGAAGAACAGCAGCTCCGTCATAAGCAACCTACAAGGAAAACGGAAAAGGCGCCGGTCTTCAAGGAGGCCCTAGAGACGCTCCACCTGCCACCGGGGCAGGGACTGCCAACATACAAGGAGGCCCTCATGATGCTACGGGTACAGCCGGATGCGTACCACACGGTCGCCGGCATCTCGTTCCAGAACGGCTCGGCCCCCCTCAACCCCGAGGAACGGGCCCCAACGGCGGAAAAGAAGGTCCAATTTCAGCAGAAGGGCCTCGAGCAAGGTGAACGTCAACGAGAGTACTACGTTTGCGGACAAGAGACGGGCGGAGCCATCGTTCTACTCGACCCTCGCCTACGCCCGCCGACTCAACAGCAACGGCAGCAACATGACGAACAGCAACGTCAACAAGATGCTGGCCAATGAGACGGCCACCACCACGTCCTACTGGCCCGACGGTGCAGAGATGAGTTTTTCTAAGAAACGCCTTCACAAGCGAGACGTGTTTTCTTCGGAATTCGGTCCTAGAGACTAGAAAACTCCCTCGAAACCCGCAGTAGCGACGCCTCATCAAGGACCACAAGGCCCTTGTTACAGTCTCCTAACGAGCTCGGGAGCCTCGCAAGAAATTGCGCCTCTCGCGCAACCTCGACAAAGCAACTTCGACGGGGGAAATCGACCTGAAAACAGAAAACGAAGAAGGACATGAAGACACAGAACAATAGGACCCCCTTCCTGAGGGGCTAGTTATTTTTCTTTAGGGCCTCAGAGCCGAGGCCTCTTTCATAGCGCTTGGGAGCCTCTGTAGCCTAGCCCCTCTCTTTTCCTATTTCTGACACTTTCTCTTTTCCCATTTCTGCTGTCTCACTCCTTTTCGCCCGATCGTATTATCTTTGTTGTTGTTATTGGCATCGCAGGATTTCACCTGCGTGCCACAAATAGACTCATGAGTTAGTCTCACCCCAAACCTCATAGTGATCAGACGTATCACCGTTTACTCACCACCACTACTATCGATACTTATATCATACTTACGGTAAGCGTGAAATACACGATCCTTATTACTACTTTGGGTATCACTGAGTTCTCTCTTTATTCGCGTCGCTCCACACAAATAGGGTTTATGTAGCCTGAGTAGCCTGAGTAAACATAGCTCTCTTACTCCTCCCGCTACAGATGGTCCCTTTTTAACCGGGAATCGATCGCATCATTTTTAAGATGCTGCTACCGGACACTGTTGGGTGATGTTCTTAGGCTTTGTTCAATTTTTTTTAGAATTGAAAAACCCTAAGGGCATTCGCCATAGTTTAAGATACTGCAGCTATCCTCTTTATTTTTATTTTTTTTTATGAAAGAAACTACCCCTAGACCACAGACCATACATTCTTTAAATAATACCGCTACTTTGCGGAAACTTTAAAGTGCCACAGGTACTTCAAACGGTTCCTTCTCCCTGTCTGTAAACAGCAGCGGGAGATCATTTACGGCATTTAACGCCGTGTCACTTCATTACACAGCAGCGCGTCGCGCAGCTGGATACTATAACCGCCCAGAGAGGCAGTTACAATAGTAGCAATACCGCCCGGCCAGTTACAAACTGTCGGCCAGATATTTCCTCCTGCGCCAACGTTTCGCGCAAGGGATAGGACAAAATAAAAGCGCAAACTTTGAGCGC
>JANYDI010000004.1 GCA_025363695.1 Opitutia bacterium | reverse complement strand
TGCATTGGGGGTTCAGGCAAGGAAGGGAAGTGCGTAGCGCACTACGGTGCGTGAGTCACTTCCATTCCGCAGCATCAACCCCCAATGCACCCCTCAAACCTATTTCCCTGATCCGATACCGCCCCTGCTCCCTCTTGAAGGCTTCGCACAGACGGGGGATATGGGCACATCCGACAGCGACCAGGAAGTTCGTTTTAGGAGCGGCGAGCTCGAGGTCGCGCTTGAGCGACTTAACCCAACGGGCTTCGCGCCTGGAGGTAATCCATCGATCAAAGGCTGTGCTGACTTTGTGAATAAGGCTGCCTGTCTGTACCTGCATTTTTCCGTTGAGGGTAGTGACCTTTTGGAACGCTTCTTCGCAAGGCTTCAAGTCGCTGGGTGTGAGCTTGGGGAATTCTTCGGCAAAGGACTGGGCCAGGTCTTCGACGCGGGTTTTTGGGCTTTCCAGGGCGATAAGCGCTACCTGAGGATAGTCTTTAAAAAGTTCATCGATCATATGTTCCGTGCCCATGGGAGTTTTTGTACTGAAGCAACCTGCAAGGATGCTTCTTTGCTTTTTGACTCGTGACTCAAACTGGACAAAGACTTTTTTCGCTAAATCATGATGAATGGAGGGTCCTTCAGGGAGCGTATCCATGGGTCTTTCTCTAGCTTTTTCTGAAAGTTCTACGTACACGCGTTGGGATTGGCTCATAAGACCTCTCAATTGAGCCCTACGTGCGGGATCTTCAAAAAGATGGATGGTTCCCGTCAGCACCATGGAGCTTTTGCTCTTGAGGTCTTCCACGAGGAAAAGACGCGTGCGATTCTTGAAATCAGGACTCGCAAACGTGGCATCTAAGGGATGGCCGAGTAGTTTGCCTAGGGATGTGATAAATAGCACCAATATATATAAATATCTCATGCTCAGAAGATATATATATTAACGCCTATGCTGTCAATGTAAAAATACTAAATTTTACAAAAATCGGGGAGAAACTCCTATGAAAAACTCCAAAATGGCCGTGAGGAGAACAAGGAGATTTTGAGCTTCAGACAAGGAAGGGAAGTGCGTAGCGCACTACGGTGCGTGAGTCACTTCCATTCCGCAGTATCAAGCCAAAATACCCTTGTTCTCCCGCCCCCTTAGGCTTTCCAAATACTGACACACGGCCTCGATAATGAACTCGGGGGTGGAGGCGCCGGCGGTGACGCCCACGCAGCTGAACTGCGCAAGTTGTTGAGCGACAGGGGCTTCTTGGAGTTGCTGAGCGCTTTCGATGTGGTAGCAGGGGAGGCCCTTGCGTTCGGCCAGGAGGGCGAGTTTTTTGGTGTTGGCGGAATGGTAGCCGCCTACGACAATGATGGCGTCTACCTGTTCTTTGACAAATAAATCGAGGTCGTTTTGACGGTCTTTTGTGGCCTGGCAAATCGTGTCAAACACGAGGGTTTGCGGGAAGCGTTTTTTGATATAAGCGGCTAATTCTTCGAAGTCCGAAGTAAACATCGTTGATTGCGACACGAAGCACAGCGGACCGTTGATGTCGGGTAAGGCGTCAACATCCTGAGGGGTTTCAACGACATGGCCAAGACCTTCCGTATAGCCCATCAGGCCAATGACTTCCGGGTGACCAGGGGTCCCAAACACGAGGGTGGCATAGCCTTTTTTGGCATGCATGCGGATCTTCCCAGCAATAATCCCGACATCTGGGCAGGTGGCATCCTTGAATTGCGTCCCTAGGCTCTTCAGATAGGCGCGTCGTTGCGGGGAAATCCCATGCGCGCGCACCAGTGTGATGGCGTCCTGCGGGTCATCTATGCTTAGATCTGCCGAACTTTGGTAATCCCCCAATTCCTGAATGCCCTCCGCTTCAAGGCGTTCCGTCATCTGCTTGTTGTGGATGAGCGGCCCGTCCGTGTACACGCGTTGCCCCGAGGCTGCGAGGCTGCGGCTCATCTCAATGGCTCGCACGACTCCCCAGCAAAAGCCAGCGTGCTTGGCTAAAAGGACCTTCATAGGGGGATAAAATAGAGGAGTGAGGGCCGTGTCAAGTCGCTTAAGTCAAAAGCTACGGCGCGCCAAGGGACTAAGGGGCGCTTGCGCCCCTTAGGATCCCCTACAGGTAGCGATTTTGTGAAATACTGCGTATTTCAGCAAAATCGCTACCTGGGAGGGAGATACTAAGGCCTTCCTCTCGATCCCTTTGGGATCGATATAGAAGCAAAGACTTGACACCCTAGGACGCTATTCTTAATATCAGTAATTATGCGTTGGATTGTTCTGTTTTTTTTGGTGCAGGGAAGCACCTTGTGGGCGGCAAACTCTATTTTTGGAGATATTCGCCGAGTTTACGTGATCGAAGACCTTAAGAGCCATGCACGCCTCTTGCTTACTGGGACCACGCACACCGATGAGGCGCCTACGCGTATTTTTCAACTGGACACCTTGATAGCACAATCCCAGCGCGTGTATCTAGAAATTCGGGGCAGTAATGGACCCAATGTTTCCTTATATCCGGACACGCTGCCGCAGGTGCGTATAGCTCGTAAAATCTTGGCAATTTTGGGTAAAAGCTTCCCAAAAAACACCGTAGCAGACGCTTTTACGGTCTCGGTTTCGGGCTCTCCTGGGACCGAAGACCTCATAGGCCTGCTCATCAGCACAAAATACCCCAATAGGCCTATGCGTGCCCTGGAAACCCTCAATAGTGTCCATAATGATCTGGCAGACGTCATCTTCCAGGAACATCCTCGGTTCAGCCCAGCTCAATGGAAGGCCTACGAGCAAAAAACCAACACCTTGTTGGCCAGCAGCGGCCAAAGGAGCATCGCTATCGCCAGTGCGCGTATCAACAGTACGCCCACGCCCTCCCTCAACGGCAATGATATTATTAGATGGTACATTAAATGGATTTTGTTCAAACGCGAAAGCCGTTGGCTGGCTACCCTCAAGTCAGACCTGTCCAGGGCAGCTCCTAAGTCCCAGTTCCTCGTTGCCGTCGGCGTTGGCCATATTGCCCGTCTGCGCCAGGCCTTTGCAAACAACCCGCAACGCTACAGTATTCGAAGTATGTAAGGGGCGCTCGCTCCCTTTGGCCCTTAACGCATGGTCCGCCAAAACCAACGCCGCCATCGCTTCGACGATCGGCACGGCTCGAGGCAGCACGCAAGGGTCGTGGCGGCCGGAGATGCTCAGCGCAACCGGGCTGCCATCGCGTTTAACGGTAGATTGCTCTTGGGCAATGCTGGCGACGGGCTTAAAGGCGACACGAAACCCAATGGGGGCGCCATTGCTGATGCCGCCTTGGATGCCACCGGAATGGTTTTTCGTGGTGCGGACTTGGCCATCTTGGAAGACGAAAGGGTCGTTGTGCTCCGAGCCCAACAGCTCCGTGCCGGCAAAACCACTGCCAATCTCGAAGCCCTTGGTGCTCGGGATGGACAGCATGGCCTTGGCCAAATCAGCCTCCAAGCGGTCAAAAACGGGTTCCCCCCAGCCAGCGGGCACGCCGTTGATACAACAAGCAATCACTCCGCCCGCGGAATCCCCCCGTTCTTTAAGGGTCAAAATATACCGTTCCATCTCCTGGGCTGTTTCCGGATGCGGACAACGCAGCGGGTTTTTGGCAATGGCCTCAGGTGTAATCGGGCCCATAGCCTTGGGCATGCGGATGACCCCCACGGCCTCCACGTAGGCCAAAACACTGACACCATAGTGCGCAAGCAACTGGCTAGCGACGGCTCCAGCAGCGACGCGAGCCACCGTTTCCCGCGCTGAAGCTCGGCCGCCGCCCCGGGGATCCCGCAAGCCAAACTTGGCCTCGTAGGTATAATCCGCATGCGATGGCCGATAAACATCCTTGAGCGCCTCATAATCCTCCGCTCGGGCATCCTGGTTGAGCACCTGCAAGGCCAAAGGCGTCCCCAAGGTTACGCCGTTATATAACCCAGAAAGCACCTGAACCGTATCCGCCTCCTGCCGATTACTCGTTAAAGCACTGTATCCCGGACGCCGTGCATCCAGGGCCCGCTGTATCGCCTCCACGCTCACAGCCAACCCAGCAGGACAGCCGTCGATCACGACCCCCAACGCCAGCCCATGACTCTCTCCCCACGTCGTTACCGTAAATATTTTTCCAAAACTATTGCCCATAATGAGTAGTTGATTAAAGGGCTAAGGGGCGCGAGTAAGTTAAAGGGCCAAGGGGAGCTAGCTCCCCTTGGATCCCCTAACTGGTAGCGAATTGTTAAAATGCAGAGCATTTTAAACAATTCGCTACCAGGTAACGGTGATACAAGGCACCCCACAGATCCCTTTGGGATCGAAATTAATGTACCCCCTGATCGCTTTGCGATCTGTGAGGGGCTTAGTATATGCTTCCCGATAGCGATTTTGCTGAAATACGCAGTATTTCACAAAATCGCTATCGGAAAGGGGATCCTAAGGGGCGCAAGCGCCCCTTAGCCCTTCCCTACAACATATTTTGTAAAAATTCCTGAGCGCGCGGATGCTGGGGGGCCTTGAAGAAGGCTGAGGCTGAGGTGCATTCTAGGATTTCGCCTTGATCCATGAACAAAAGCGTGTCTGAGATTTCTCGGGCGAAAGCCATCTCGTGTGAGACCAGGACGATGGTGATGCCGGTGTGCGCTAGGGAGCGCAGAACGTTGAGGACTTCTTTGACCTTTTCAGGGTCTAGAGCTGAAGTGGGCTCATCGCACAGGAGAATTTTGGGGTTAAGGGCCAGCGCTCGGGCAATGGCTACGCGCTGTTTTTGGCCTCCTGAAAGGGAACGCGGCAAGGCAGCCTCTAGGCCTACAATCCCTACTCGAGCGAGCAGTTCTCGGGCCCGGGCTGTCGCCGCCTGGGGCGTCATTCCTAAAACTTTCTGCGGAGCATAGGCTACATTTTGGAGGGCTGTGAGGTGCTCAAACAGGTTAAAATGCTGAAAGATCATGCCCATGCGTAGGCGCAGCGAGGCGACATTTTTGGGCGTTAAACGCGTGCCTTCGATAAAAATCTCGCCCTGGTCGGGCTGCTCCAAGCCATTGATACAACGTAAAACGGTTGACTTTCCTCCCCCTGAAGGACCGACCAAAGTGACAACACAGCCTGCTTGAACCTCCAAACTGACATCCTTGAGGACAGGGATCCCGTTAAAAGATTTACAAAGATGATTTACCGCTACAATCTGCATAGATCCTAGGCTCTTTTGACAAAACGCACCAAGGCTGTCAGTAATAAAACGAGCACGTAATAACAGCCAGCCGCGACTAAAAGGGGTCCGAAATACGTAGCCTGTTCTGCCGCAATATCACGAGAACGTCGCATAATATCAGCACCGCCGATGACGGAGATGAGGGCTGATTCCTTTATTAAATCAATCATTTCATTGATCAAAGAAGGCAGAATGTTCCTAATTGCTTGAGGAAAAAGAATATCAAAAAAACGATCCCAAGGACCCACGCCCAAAACCAGACAGGCTTCATATTGCCCCCTAGGAATGGAATCGAGCCCTGCGCGGATGATCTCAGACAAATAAGCTGCCGAGTTGAGAGAAAAGGTAAGCACCCCAGAAACAAAGACCGAGTGGGCATTTTGGGTATTCAGCATTATGGGAACCCCGTAATGCACCACCATGAGCTGAACCAGCAAAGGCGTCCCTCGGAACACAGAGACATAGCCGATGGCCAAGCCTTTGAGCCAACGATAAGGACTCAGCCGCGCCCCCACCAGAAGGATGGCCAGCAAGCTTCCCAGTACCAAGGAAACGAGGGTGTACTGCAGAGTCACCCCGACCCCTTGGATAATATACAGCACCCAGCTACTCACTTTTTGGGAAAAAAGCTTTTACCAAAGTTTCAAGTTTGCTGTTTTTGCGTAAGCGCTCCAAAGCGCCATTGAGACGCAGCTCCCAAGTACTCGTCTTGCTGTAAACCATGACATAGTCCATGCGTTCATCCTGCCAAGGATCGTTAGGAAGTGTCGTTGAGGCCAGTCTGTCTCGGTACGATTTGGCAAAAGCCTCAGCGGGAGCCTCATCTAAGAGTAAAGCATCAATGCGATTCACAAGCAATTCCTGGACAAGGATCATGTTGTCAGCGAGTGACTTAATCTCAAAATGATCTCCCTTGTCTAGGCGATGCTGCAAATACGCCTCCATATTACTCCCCAATTGCACGCCAATGCGCTTTCCAGGTCCAAAAATTTTTTGAGGATCATCGGACTTCCCATGCAACAAAGCCAACGAAGCCCTATGATAGGGGGGTGAAAAGTTCACCTGGCCTTTACGTTCTGGCCTTGGAGACATTGCGGAAATGATCACATCGATACGTCCTGAGTTCAAGGCAGGAATGAGACTAGGAAACTCCGTGCAGTCAAAAGAAACCCTCACGCCTAAAACTTCTCCCAGGGCCTTGGCCAGCTCCACATCAAACCCAACCAACTGCCCTTGCTTTTTATATTCAAAAGGCGGGAAATCCGGACAAAGCCCCACCCTGAGCACATTGGCCGGCCCCATAAGCGTGTCATCATGGCTTCGCTTAAAAAGCCAAAATCCAAAAATGGTCAGGGCCAAACTCAAGCCCGCACCGAGAAACTTTAGAATTCGAACAATCATGGAATTAAAATCTACAGCATTACGGGAACTTCTGTCTTAATGGTGCTTCCACCGGGACTCGAACCCAGATTTCCGGCTTCGGAGGCCAGCGCTCTATCCATTGAACTATAGAAGCATAAGAAGTATTAGAACCTGTTTTACTGGATTTGTCATGCGATCTTTTGGCTGATTTTGTCACCTTTTGAGCTGATTTTTTCGCAGGCACCGCGGGTGCATGCATCAAAAATCATCACAAAATCTGCCTAAAATCAGCTCAAAACCTCACATAACCCTTCCAGTAAAACAGGTTCAGACCCTAGCCTTTGGTAACAAAACCAGCCTTGATGGCTTTCACGGAAACCCACAGGCGTTTTACTTGCCCTGTGGGGAGTTTTACGCGAATATTCTGAACATTAGGCCGGAAGGTGCGCTTAGTATTTTTGACGCGCTGCAAACCGATACCGCCGCTTTTTTTACTAATACCCCTATAGGTAATACTGCCCCCGCGAACGGGACGCCTGCCTGTTAAAAAACAAATTCTAGCCATAAAAATAAAAGATTTTGGAGAGCTTAAGCTTGCGGAACCAGATATTTGCTGAAAGTCGACTTGTGCCGGTCTGCCTTGTTAGGGTGAATGACCTTCACCTTCGCCGCACGATCCAGGGCGGAAATATACTCCTGAGCCATAGTTTTGGCAGCCGGATGATCGCCAGCAGTCGACAGGCGCAAAACATTCTTAGCGAGCGTCTTGAGTTTACTACGTACGGAACGGTTACGCGCTGTACGTTTAGCAATGTTACGGATATCCTTTTTGGAAGACTTTAAATTAGCCATGATAAATGCGAAAAGGGTAGAAAAGCGTGAGAATATCCTTGTGTCAAGGTTTTTTCTTTAGTTTTATAAAAATGATTCCATGGACCTCATAGATACTCACTGCCACCTAAAAGGCCTTGTCGACGATGGCAGCCTCCAAGCCGTACTCCAACGCGCCCAGGCTGCTGGTGTGCGACGCATGATTGCCGTTTCTACAAACGCCGCAGATGCCAAAGTTTATGCGGAGCTCAGCGCCGCTTTCCCCAAAAAAATCTTCCACAGCCTAGGCCTACACCCTTGCTATGTCGATAAAAATTTTCCACAGGCCCTTGAATGCCTCAAAAAACAAGGCTCCCAAGCAGGCCTGGTGGCTCTGGGCGAAATCGGCCTGGACGCCTACCACCTCCCCAAGAACCCGCAGGAAGCCAGCCACGTTCTAGCCCTGCAAACAGAGGCCTTTAAGCGGCAACTCGAATGGGCCCAAAGCAACACCCTACCTATTATTATCCATTCCCGCAATACGCTAGACGCTTGCCTGGAAATCCTAAAGCAATCGGGCATCGCCGCACAACGCCTCGTCTTTCATTGCTTTAGCGAAGACGCAGCAGCCATGCAACGCCTCAATGCGCTGGGTATCCGCGCTTCGTTCACAGGTATTATTACCTACAAAAATGCCCACAACGTACGCCAAGCCCTGCTTGCCCAAGGCCCTGAGCTGCTCATGCTCGAAACCGATGCCCCCTACTTGGCCCCCCACCCTCTGCGCGGCAAACCTAACGAACCGGCCTTCCTCACCCACATTGCCCAAGCCGCCGCAGATTGCCTCCACCAGAGCGCAGAAGCCCTGGCTACCCAGACTACTCGCAATGCGGAGCTGTTTTATTCACTTTCAACGCTAGAGGGCTAAGGGGCGCTTGCGCCCCTTAGGATCCCCTACAGGTAGCGATTTTTAAAAATGCTAGCGCATTTTATAAAAATCGCTACCTGGGAGGGCATACTAAGGCCCCCACAGATCGCGAAGCGATCTACCGTCTAGATAGTCAAGAGTAAAAGTCTAAAATTCATAATTTTCTTGGTAAAGTTTGTTGTTTTTTATCATGGAATTTAAGCACACTACCATTTTGCGCATAACGGCAACCAGTGCAACTTTAC
>JANYDI010000001.1 GCA_025363695.1 Opitutia bacterium | reverse complement strand
GCGTCGCCATAAATTCCGGATAATTCCGCAGGGAATGCCTTCCTAAGCGCAAGACACTCGGCGCACTTGCTTAGCATCAAACAGGGCTTGTTCTTCCACATGAACCCTTGCTTGTCCCCCGGGTAGTACTCGCTCCATCGTGCCGACGCCGTGAAAGCGCACCGAACCCCGCTAACGATCTTATAAACGGTGACGGTCGCCTTTGTGGGCTGGTCCTCGTTGTCAAAGATCGGATCGTCGCTTCCAGCGTACTTTCCGGTGCGGTCAGCGATGAGGCGGAAGCCGTCGACCCCGACCTGTATCGCCATCTCTTCGCGGCTCGCTTTCGCATTCCAACGCTTGACGGCGTGGATCTGACGCGCGAACGGATCAAGTCCACTCCGCCTGGCAACATGCAGGAATAGCTGGAATTCGTCGTCTGTTGAATCTCGGCAAATCGTGCGCTTGAGCAAGTCGAC
This sequence comes from Opitutia bacterium, assembly GCA_025363695.1. GTDB lineage: Bacteria > Verrucomicrobiota > Verrucomicrobiia > Opitutales > JANYDI01 > JANYDI01. The sequence goes on along the minus strand of JANYDI010000001.1, from coordinate 1,602 downwards.
CTGTTCGACGTTCCATGGGAGCTGTGTGGACAACGTGGCTATTTCGGTACTCATTATGCGTGCTCCTCGAAACCATCGTCGTCACCCAGGCGCGCGACTTCTTTTTCGGCGTTGCGGATCTGCTTATGAGCCGCCTCGCACATGAGCTCGAGCATGACCACGGCGTCCTGCGAGCCGATCTCGCCCGTCATGTAGCGCCTGATCAAGTCCTCAAGTTGAGGGTCATTGGCCACGGACTCAGCCGCAGCGGGGATGTCTTCCAGCGGCCAGGGACCACACAATCGGTACGGTGCAAACGATTTAACGGCATGCATACACACTTCTCCATTAGGGCGAACACTTTCCCGCCAACCCCCGTTGACACTTCAAATCGCAAACTGATACTGCACTGCAAAACTTGTTAGGCCGTTTTTCGGCCTCTAGCGGATGGGCACTCTTTTGCAAGTCGAAGCGCCTCCTCATCCGTATGCCCAAAGGCCTTAGCAAGCCGGAAGGCAGTTCGTCCGCGCGGCCGGCGCTCTCTGCGCTGAATTGCTCGGAGTGTAGTTACCGACACCCCAGAGACACGACTGGTCTCCTCAATGCCGGATTTGGCTACCTCATTATTGACTAGTTCTATCAGCCGCTCGCTCATCTGTCTGCACAATGCACTTAATTAGTGCAGAAAGCAAGATAAAAGCACTAAACGGTGCCTATCTATAAATATGCGGGATCTAATCCCCCCACTCATGCATAGTTGGCGGACGCTTCTCTTCACGCGCTGCCAACTCCTCGTCCGAGTGGTGTTTTGGTTTCAGCTTATTCTTGCGCTTCCCGCTCAACATAGTGGGTATAGTAGCACTAACGCTTGAGCCGATCGATAGCGAACGCCAGAAATAAATTGATAAACACGAAAGCACTCCAGAGAAAATAGCGCCCACTAAAAATCCAGCCGAAAAGCTCATTTGGCCGATACTTTTGTGACATCATGATCGCTTTTCAAAAGCGACATCAATGGGGCATCAATGTATTTACCGCCCTTGAAATAGAATTCTCTTCGAACTCCTTCGAGGATGAACCCCTGCTTTTTAAAAATGTCAACCGCATGGTTTCCATCGAAGCTTTCGGCCCAAAGCAGATGAAAATTGAGATCACTAAATGCGTGGTCAATCAGCGTTTTTAGGGCTAACGAACCGAAGCCGCTGCCATGGTGATCGGGCGCCACGTAAAGAGATATCTCGGCTCTTGAATTTTGTCTGTCGATCGAGGTTAACCCGCATACGCCAACCAGAACGTCATCCATGACGCTACTCATACGGCCGAATATTCCGAACATCTGGATGCTGGGATTTTTCGTCTGAGAGTCATACCAGGCGGACTGTTGCTGGTCGTTAATCATCGTAGATTGACGGCACCACCGCATGATTTTTGGGCTGTTTCTCCAACCCCGGACGATAGGATTATGATGGGAGTCTAGCGGCCCAAGTCGAACCCCGTGACCAAAATCAATCATGTCTCGTTGGCCTTTTGGATGGAAAGGGCGATCAAATCAGGGAAAGTAAAGTTCTCTGATAGGCCGTGCTTTCTCAAGAACGCCTGAAAATCCCTGTTTTGGATTTCAAC
>JANYDI010000179.1 GCA_025363695.1 Opitutia bacterium | reverse complement strand
TTTAACAATTCGCACCCTGTAGGGGATCCTAAGGGGCGCGAGCGCCCCTTAGCCCTTCACTTTCACTTCCACTTTCCTCGACTTTCCCACAAATAAAGCTTGCCCTCCTCCTCTCGCCGGGGCTATAGTCGCGGGCATGTTTAAGTCATTACGGACGGCGTTTGTTACGGGCATCTTTGTTTTTCTGCCTTTGGGGGTTACGGTTATTTTGCTGTATTTCCTGCTTAACCGCTTAGGAGAGCCGCTCAGCGAGGTATTTTTTGGTTTCCTCAGCGACACAGCGCGGAACTATTTTGGCGTCCGCCTCTTGCTCAGTGCTGTGTCCATCGTGATCGTATCGATACTGATCACCCTTTTGGGCTATGCTTCCCGCTACGTACTGGGTCGTTTTTTCATACAAATGGTTCAACGAACGATCTCTACGGTGCCTTTTTTAAAGTCCGTGTACAGTACGGTCGAGCAGATTGTGCACATGATTCGGGAGCAAAACAAGTCGGTTTTCAGCAAAGTCGTGCTGGTGCCCTTTCCGCAAAAAGGGTCTTATGCGATCGGGTTTGAAGCCAGCCGCACCCGCAGTGAGATCAGCACCAAGGCCGACCTGGACGCCGTCTACGTCTTCATCCCCGCAACCCCTAACCCGACCAGCGGCTTCCTCATCGTCTTTCCCGCCAGCGACATCATTACCCTCGACATGTCCGTTTCCGAGGCCATGAAGCTCATCCTTTCCTGCGGGGCCATACACCCGACGGCACAGGGCTAAGGGGCGCTTGCGCCCCTTAGGATCCCCTACAGGTAACGATTTTAGGAAATACTACGTATTTCATAAAATCGCTACCTGATAGGCCATACTAAGGCACCCACAGATCGCGAAGCGATCGGGGAGTGCTTTTAGAATTGCTTTGACCCGGTTTTAGGGGGGCATTGGGGGTTCAGGCAAGGAAGGGAAGTGCGTAGCGCACTTACGGTGCGTGAGTCACTTCCATGACGCAGCATCAACCCCCAATGCCCCCACTAAAACCAGCCAGAAGGCCCAAGTGGAGAGCTTACTGCGATAAAAGCGGTCGATGATGCTAGCGATGGCAAAGGCGACGAGGGCTGGATAGGCGAGGGTGAGGGCCTGCCCGAGGAAGGCCGTGAGCGTGGTAAAGCCGATACGTGCGGTGAGGATGGTGCAGGCTAGGGTGATCAGCAAAGCGGCTTCATTGGGTAGGCGATTTCCGGATAGATCTCTTTGTAAAAAGGTAGCAAAGAGGCGGATGAGCACAATCAGGGTGGTGAGGCAAGCCAGGGCTATGGTGACGCTGGCAATCGGGAGCGCCCAGGCGCCCAGACACAGCTTTGCAATCGCAGGCACATAGGATTGCTGGGGGCAATGGGCCAACTCGGGAGCGTAATGGGCTCCCAGGGCCACAAAGCCGACATAGACTAGGGCTAACAGCGTGGCCCCGACCAGACAAGCCGCCAGACCATGGAGGAAGGTTTTTTTCGGATCGGCTTGATCTTCAGCGAAATAGCTCAAAATGGTGGCTGAAAAAAAGAAAGCCGCCAATAGGTCCATAAGTTCATAGCCGGTGAGGAAGGCGCTCTTAAAGAGCTCCCAAGCTGGCTGCGGGGCTGGCAGGACAGCAGGAGCCTGCCGCAAGCCAAAAACGATCAAAGCCGCAATTCCCAACAGTAAAAACGGAGTCAGCACCCGCCCCAAGCCCTCCACGACCATGCGTCCTTTGTAGGCAAATACAGTAGCCAGAGCCCCAAATACGACCGCAAAGGGCAACAAGGGCAGGGCAGGCCACATAAGCGCCACGCCGCCATGGGCGACCAAAAGACAGCGTGCGCCGACGCCAAAGGGTCCCATGAGTGATAGCATGATAAACATCAATGCCAAGGCCGGCCAGCGCCCCAAACGCTGCATATAAACACGCGTATCACTGCCATAAAGCAACACGCTGAGCATGCCCAGCAGAGGCATGCCGATACCCGAAAGCAACAAGCCCAAAACTCCCCATCCATAGCCACCCAAGGCCGTTTTCCCGATATCAATCGGAAACACCAGATTCCCCGATCCAAAGAACATGGAAAAAATGGCAAATCCGGCTGTGAGGATGCGTTTTGGCTGTGTCATAGCGCTTGGAGATGACACAATTTGGGAGGGGTTTCAAGAAAAAAAGGCTATTTGCCTTGATTCAAAGCTTGATTATAAAAAATATGCAAGAGCAAGTCTTCAGGTGCAGCCTTAAGGTCAGCGGGAGTCAAAAAAGGAAAAGAGCCACTCGTGAGTCCTTGACTAAGAGGACTCTCTGAAAGCCTTGATTTTGCTTTGCTAGGCCCCTCACTGCCATACTCCTTATTCAGGAAATCAGAAAACTTATTGGAGAGTTCTTTGTCTATCTTTAAATTGGAGATATCAGCTTTTTTTACTAAATCTTTTAAATTAATAAGGGTTGTCCCATTACGCGTGACGAAGACAGCCTTTCCTCTCTGTTCAAAAGTTACTTTTTTTGAACCTGTTTTCCCTAGGTCCTCAATAATGTCTTTCATAATGCCCACTAATTTTTCTTGTGAATAATTAGGCACGTGGGGGGTATCGATTTTTTGAACAGCTCGGGTGCCTATAGCTATCGGTGGCATTGTTGTATTAGCTGAAGTTTTCGCAGAAGCCTTCCATTTCGGTCCCGTCTCTGTCGATAAAGAGGAAGAACGTGTACTTAACGCTTTGGGAGCCGCTTTTCTAGAAGATCTAGAAGGAGGAGGGTTGATGAGACGCTTGGGTGTCTCAGGACTGCCTGACCCTACCGTTGTCTTAGAACGCGTACTTAACGCTGTGGGAGCCCCTTCTCTAGGTCTAGAAGGAACTTTGAGGCGAGTCTTGAGTATTGCAGGACGGTCTGCCTTTGTCTCTTTTGAGGAGCTAGAACGTGCAGGTAATCCCTTGGGAGCCTCTCTTAACGCTTTGGCTGGCCCTTCTCTAGGTCTAGAAGGAGGAAGTTTGATTTCTCTGGGACGTTGGGGTGGTAGTTGCATTCCTGAATTCATAGTTAAATTATGATATTATTTTTTCATTAAATCAAGTCTTTTCATTCCCCTTTTTTTACAACATATTTATTGGGTTTGATTGGTAAAAATGTGCAAGAGCAAGTCCCGAGGCGCAGCCTTAAGCTCGTACGTAGCCAAGCCCCGAGGAAAGCCTGTTTCGCTCATAAGTCCCCGCTTAAAACGACCATCTGAATACTCTGTTGCCTCTTTCGCAAAATATTGCAAATAACTCAGCTCACTACCGCTTTTCTGATAGTCTGCTTTGCTAAGCTCCTCATCGGCATACTTTTTATCTAAGAAATCAGAAAATTTATCGGAGAATTCTTTATCTATCTTTAAATTGGAGATATCGGCGTTTTTTACTAATTGACTTAAGTCAGTTTTTTCACCATTATGCGTTACGTAGACATTCTTTCCTTCATGCTTAAATATTACATTTTTCGAATCTGGGTTCACCAGGTCCTCAATAATACCTTTCATAATGCTCACTAATTTTTCTTGTGATGGATTAGGTGCCTGAGGGGTATCGACTTTTTGAGTAGCCTGGATGGCTGTGGATGACTGTGGATTTGCCCAGGTTGGAGGGTTTGTTGATTTTTTAGAAGGTCTAAGAGGAGGAGGTAAGTTCGAAGAAGGTTTCTTTTCTGTCTTTGTCTCTACTTGAGTCAATGAACGGCTGGAACGTGCACTTAACGCTTTGGGAGCCTCTCCTGGACCCTTGATCGGCCTTGTAAGAGGTCTAAGATGAGGAGACAAGGTTTTTCTGAGAGGTGCGAGTGATTCCGAAGGAGGTTTTGGTACTGTCTTTGTCTCTGTAAACGAATGGCTGGAACGTGTATTTAATGTGACTTTTGGTTTACTTAATGCAGCCTCTTCATTAATCTCCCTGAGAAGAGCTAATGCCTTGCTGCTTGAAGCGCTCGTTCTAGCTTGAGAATTTTTGGGCAAAAAGCTTGCTTTTCTAGAAAGAGCTCCTGTCGTTTTCTTCAATTTATTAAAACTGCTTTTGACTTTATCTCCTACTTTATTGAGTGGTCCTAAATTCATAGTTAAATTGTGACATTGTTTTATCATTAAATCAATTCTTTTTTCCCCACTTTTATGAACCTAACCCTGAATATCTAGCTTCTTGAGCGCATGTGCTGCCAATAAAATCATAAGAGCCTTTATCGAGGCATTATCGTCATGTTCCAAGCTCTTCCCTTGGCTCTCACCGTGAACATGAAAGGCTCCTATTTTAGATTTTTTTACTCCACCGTCTTCTACAATAACGCTCTTAAGTCCAAGAAATTCCGGATAAGTGAGTTTATTAGCCACGCCATCCTTGCTCTTTTTGTCGAGCTCTTCAAAAAGGGACTTAAAAGACTCGTCATCCTTAGCCAGTGTTATGGATTCATATTTTAAAAAATTCTCCAGTTTTTTTAGATCATTTTTCGATATATATAATTCTTTTATGTCTAATCTGTTGAATAAATCATCGGTTCCTATGTATTCATCTATTTCTTTATGAGGCGCAAGAATATAGCGATTTCCTTTTTCATCCTTGGCTATCGGAAGTTTATTTTCTCCTGAAACAATAGCCTCAATAAGATCAGGAATCATGGCGTTGATAACCTTCATATCCACGCGGTCTTGCGTGGTCACAGACCGAGAAAGCAACTTATTGACTTCAGAAAGCACGCGATTCCCCTTAGTCCCTATACGATCGAGGCCTCCAGCTGCGGCCGTAAAAGGGCGCGTCAATGCACTGGGACTCTTTTTTTTTGAAGACAAACTTTTAGCTTGAATGCCTGTTGGTTGGCCTGTTGGTTGAATGGATGGAGTTGTCATAAATGAACTATGAGAACCTACATCGTCAGAAAATTAAAAAACTTAAGTAGAGCGTCTACTTAAATACGCCCTCTCCCGATCGCTTCGCGACCCGTGGGGGCCCTTGTATTTCCTGTCCGGTAGCGATTTATCTAAAATACGTAGTATTTTAATAGAGTTCTTGCATAACCCAATTTAAAGCCAAAAATTATAAATCCCAGCAATCAGATTAGTACGTGTAATTAATCCTACTTGATTAACTAACAAACCACACATAAGGAGGCCTGAAGGGCCGGCAGATACGTAGCCCAGGGCGTAAGCCCTGGGTTCAGAATCAAAAACAAACCAGAGCCCTGTAAGGGCGGCACTCAGAACGTGAATAGGAGTGTCGCCCCTGTAGGGCTCAAAAAAATTTCACCCCTAAACCCAGGGCTTACGCCCTGGGCTACGTATCTGCCGGCCCTTCAGGCCTCCTTAATGTGGTTTGATAAGGGACAGGTCGCACGCCTAATGAGGTTATGCAAGAGCTCCAATAAATCGCTACCGATAGGGGATCCAAGCCCCCTACGCCAAGGCTTCGGCGCGCCAAGGGGGCATGAGAACTCCCCTTGGCCCTTTCTCTCCCCCTTTCTACAGCAACACTCCTTGCACCGACCCCTCCTCCCCAGCCCTTAGCACCTCCCTCGAGTGCCTCTCCAGCTGACTCAGCAGCGCTTGGGCGCGTTGCAGTACGGGCTTGGGGATGCCGGCTAGCTTGGCAACGTGGAGACCATAGGAACGGCCTGCGCTTCCGGGCACGACTTGTCTCAGGAAGACAATACCCTGAGCGTCTTCGCGTACGGCCATAGAGGCGTTGCGCAGGCTTGGCAGGGTTTTTTCCAGCTGGGTAAGCTCGTGATAATGCGTGGCAAAGAGCGTCTTTGGCCCGCTGGCTTGCGTGCCGTGGAGGGCTTCGAGGATGGCCCAGGCAAGGCTCAGGCCGTCATAAGTACTGGTGCCGCGGCCCACTTCGTCTAAAATCAGCAGGCTGCTGGGCGTGGCGGTATTGAGGATGGCGGCGGTTTCCATCATTTCGACCATAAAGGTCGATTGGCCGCGCGCCAGGTCGTCATGAGCACCGATGCGAGCCATAATGCGGTCCAAAAGCCCCAGACGGCAGCTTTTTGCCGGGACAAAGGCCCCTACATGGGCCATGAGGGCGATGAGCGCGACTTGGCGAATGTAGGTAGATTTTCCAGCCATATTGGGGCCCGTCAGCAGGATGATTTGCTCAGCGTAGCTATTCAGCTGGCAATCGTTAGGGACAAAGGTGCGCATGCCCGCCAGGCCGTTATGTTCGTGCTCGAGGGCTTGCTCGACCACCGGGTGGCGGCCGGCTTGGATGTGAAACAGCTCCGAGTGCTCTAGCTGCGGCCGGCAATAGTTCCAGCGCTTGGCCAAGCTGGCCCAGCCAATAAAGAGGTCTAGCTGTGCCAGGGCTAAGCTGGTTTGGCGCAACGCAGGGGCGTTTTCAAGGACGCTAGCCAGTAGCGTGTCAAACAGCTCCGTTTCACGTTGCAGTGCCAGGGCATCGGCCTGGGCGATTTTTTGCGTGTGTTCCGTGAGGGCAGGCGTCACAAAACGCTCGCCTTGGGTCATGCTTTGGCGGTGGAGGTAATCACTAGGGACTTTTTCTTTTTGAGCCTTGCTGACCTCGATAAAGTAGCCCATTTGCCCGTTGTATTTGATGCGTAAGGTTTTAATGCCGCTGCGTTGCTGCTCTTGGACCTCAAACTGTTCGAGCCATTGCTTGCTATTTTGGCTTAAGCAGCGGTAATGGTCGAGGGTTTCATCAAAGGCGTCCCGAAAGGTGCCGCCGTCGCTCAGCGCCGCTGGGAGGTCCTTTGCCAAAGCGAGGCAGAGCTGCTCCTGAAGCTCCTCAAACTGCCCCAAACGCTGCCCAAAGCCGCTGGTTGTCAGGCCTCCCTTGACGGCTTCAAGGGCGGCTTGGATGCTTGGGATTTGTCCCAAAGTGTCGCGTAGAGCGCCTAGGTCACGCGGGTTTTTGAGGCGATTTTGCAAACGGCTCAGTAAGCGCTCCAAATCGCGTACCTGCTTAAGGCTTTCTTGGATACGCAAAGCCGCCTGAGCGCCTTCGCTACTCATGAGCCAATCGGCCACGCAGTCTTGGCGCCAGGTCAAAAGCCCCAAGTTACGCGACGGTGTCGCCAAGTATTCCCGCAGCAAACGCCGTCCTGCCGCCGTCAGGGTAGCGTCCATGGCCTTAATGAGGGTATCCTGCTCACTACTACGCCCATAGGGATCGAGGTGGCCACTATAAAAGACATTGAGGTGGCGCAAGGTTGAAGGATCTATCAGCAGCGCCTCCTGAGCCCGGTAACAGTGCAGGGCGTGCACGTTTTGCGGCGCTTGCTGGAGGTGGATTTCGACATAGTGCAACAGCGCACCTGCCGCCCCCAAAGCCGGATGCGTATCCGACACCCCAAGCCCCTCAAGGCTTTGCACCTCAAAGCGTTGCTGCAGTTTTAGGCGCCCTTTTTGCCCATCAAACACAGCCAAAGGCTGCGTGCCGATCAAGGCATTTTGCAAAATACCCGCAACCCCTTCTCTAAAAACCGCCATCTCAGGATCCCGCTGCCAACGCTGCTCTTCGCCTTCGGGCAGCAGGATTTCCCTAGGCAACAGGGCTGCCAAGAGCGGCAAGAGCGCCTCCGGCTTGGTTTCATGAGCAATAGTGATGCGTCCCGCTGATAGATCCATAAAGGCCACTGACAGCCCCGCTTGCGGCCCCTTGTGCAGGCTCAGCACAAAGGCAGATGCGTTCCCTTGCTGGTGGACCTCCTCCAAAGCCGTTGCCGGCGTCAAAATCCGCGTCAGTTCTCGCTTCACCAGCTTTCCCGCCACCGCCGTTTCCGTTTGATCGCAAAACGCTACCCGTTTCCCCGCCGCCAAAAGCTTGGGCACATAGGCATCCACAGCCTTCACCGGGATCCCAGCCATCGGCTCTCCTTGCCGCGCAGTCAGCGTGATTCCCAGGATTTGCGAGGCCTCCTGCGCGTCCTGTCCAAAAAATTCATAAAAATCTCCCAGGCGAAAGAGCAAAAGAGTGTCTTGCGGCAGCTGACTGCGAAGGGTGGCGTATTGGCTCTGCATCGGACTCATGGTGTGGTATAGCAAGTTGGAGGTGAAGAAAATTGAAGGGCCAAGGGGTGCTTGCACCCCTTGGATCCCCATCCTGGTGGCGAATTATAAAAATGCAAAGCATTTTTACAATTCGCCACCAGATAGCGATACAAGGCTCCCCACAGATTCCTTCGGAATCGCATCTAGGGCGTGGGCTCAGCCTGATCTAGGGCGTGTCATCAATTAAATTTAAAACCTGTTTTAAGGGATCCGTTAGGGTTGATAAATAATTATTTAAAACAAACCACAAAATGAGAGCCCTGAAGGGGCGAATGCTTGTCAGCCCAGGGCTTTAGCCCTGGGCTTACGGTAAAAAACAAACCAGAGCCCTGTAAGGGCGATTCATTAAAATATATCAAATTTATCTAAAAATTAACTATGGG
>JANYDI010000162.1 GCA_025363695.1 Opitutia bacterium | reverse complement strand
AGCATTTTATAAAATTGCCCATCGGAAAGGGGATCCTAAGGGGAGCGAGCTCCCCTTAGCCCTTTAACTTCTCATCAACCCCCAATGCACCCCTCAAACCTTTTTCAACGGGAAGTCAAAGTCCAGCTCCGGCAGCGTCTTGAAGGCCTCGCGCAAACGCAGGGCTCGAATGATATCGCGTTCGTTGACGCTGATTTGTGGGTTGGAGGCATACTGCAGGTGAGCCGGTTGCAGTTCTATGCTGATGCGATCAACGAGGGTCCAATAGGACTGCGGAAGCATGCCTAAATCGATAGCTAAGCGGATGAGCGACAACAAGTTAAGGGCCTCTGAAGAGGAAACCATGTGCCCGTTGCGCAAGGTGCCGTAGGCGCGACCGATTTTGTCAAAGAGGCGCGGGGAATGCGTTTCGATGAGCTTCGTGCGGGCATTGAGCTCTTGTTCGATAATGCTGTCCAGCACACTGGTGAGGCGCTTGAGGATTTCGGCTTCGCTGGCGCCCAGGGTTTGCTGGTTAGAAATTTGGAAAATACTGCCGACGGCCTCAGAACCCTCTCCGTACATGCCGCGTACGGCAATGCCAAGCTGATTAACGGCGCGCACGACCTTGTCTACCTGGCTGGACATCACCAAGCCGGGCAAATGCAGCATGGCGGAAGCGCGCATGCCGGTACCCACATTGGTTGGACAGGCCGTTAGGTAGCCCAGGCGCGACGAAAAGGCAATGTCCAGCTTTTCCTCAATCTGGGTATCCAGGGCGTCGATTTTCTCCCAAAGCGCCTTAAAGTTCATTTCTCCACTGAGGACCTGGAGGCGCAGGTGGTCTTCCTCGTTGATCATGATGGAACAGGTTTGGTCTGGGGTGATCATGACGGCGCTGCCGCTTTTGCTCTCGGCCAGTTCGCGGCTGATGAGGTGCCGCTCAACCAAAAACTGCCTTTCCTGCTCTTCTAAGGCAGGCACCTCTATAAACAAGGCCTGCTTGAGGGCACGGATGCCACTGAGGGCGTTTTTGCAGATGCTCAGGACGTCCTTTTTTTCCGAAGGCTTTAGCCAATTGGGAAACGGCTTATTGTGTAAGTCTCTGGCCAAACGTATCCTTGAGCTCATGTGCACCGGTTTAGGCGTAGGCCAGCCCAAAGGGGCTTCTTTAGTGAGTGCTTCGATGCCCATGTTAGTCGCCCTCCACGCCGAGTTCTTTTTTCAGGATTTGAATTTCATCCCGCAATTGCGCAGCTTGCTCAAAGGCTTCCTGCTTGATGGCTTGCTGCATTTTCTCTTTCATGGTTTCAATACGTTCGTGCATGATACGGCTCTTAGAGGCACGCTTGGGCACCTTGCCTTTGTGCTCCAGCCCGATATGTAAACTTTCCAGCATAGGCGTCAAAATGGTCTTAAACTTCTCGTAACAATGGGAGCACCCCAGGCGTCCATTGCTCTTAAAATGCTTAATTTGGTAGCCGCACACCTCGCACTCAGAACGGCTTTCAGGGAGTTTGCCGCTCTCAAAAAAAAGCCCCTTCGACAGCAGGTCTGCCAGGGAAAAACCCGCCGGATCATGCAGGCCCTTTTTACGGGCGCAATCCTCACACAGGTCCACCTTCTTTATCTGGTTGTTGACGATTTGGGTCAAATGCACGCTTGCCGGCTTGTGACATAAGTCGCATTCAATAGACTTGGACATAAAACCCATTATAGAAGACTCTTATAGAAAAAAGAAAGCACTTTTTGAGGGCAATATGCATTTATTCCTTGATTTTTTTGGCGGAAGCCTTAGCTTGAGGTGAAAGTAAAAGGGCTAAGGGGGCGCTGGATCCCCTTAGGATGGTTTGAGGGGCACATTGGGGGTTGATGCTGCGGAATGGAAGTGACTCACGCACCGTAGTGCGCTACGCACTTCCCTTCCTTGCCTGAATCCCCAATGCACCCCTCAAACCGGCTTGAAGCCGTTCAAAAAATACTCTCGGATCGCTTCGCGATCTGTGGAGGGCCTTGTATATCCTACCAGGTAGCGATTTTATTAAAATGCATCGCATTTTATAAAATCGCTACCTGTAGGGGATCCAAGGGGACGGCGTCCCCTTGGCCCTTTAACTGCTAACACCTCAACCTCATAACCTACGTCTTAAAACAAGGCCTGCCCTTGTTGCCATAATCCAAGATGAACATTGATATTAGAAAACTTCATGAAGCTGGTGTGCATTTAGGCCACCAGGCAAAGCGCTGGAACCCAAAGTTCCGCTCCTTTTTACACAGCCGCGTGCAGGGCATCTCCGTTATTAATTTGGAGAAAACAAAGCAGCAGCTCGAGCTAGCTGGGGACTTCCTAAGGGCCATAGCGGCCAAAGGCGAAGCGATCTTATTTGTAGGAACCAAGCCTGTTGTGCAGCCCTTGGTGACCGAAATCGCTCAAAGGCTGCAAATGCCCTTTTGCTCGAACCGTTGGCCAGGAGGCTGTTTGACGAATTTCTCAACGATTCAGTCTCGTCTCAAAAAATATAAGCGTTACCTTTCGATGGATAGCGAGGGCGAGATCGACAAACTGCACAGCAAAGAGGAAGCCGCTGTACGCCGTGAGATGGCCCGTATGAAGCGCAACTTTGAAGGCATTTTGACCATGGATAAGCACCCTAAAGCGCTGGTGGTTGTCGATGTCAAAAAAGAATTTATCGCTGTTGCGGAAGCCCGTAAGCTCAAGATCCCCGTAGTGGGCATTGTCGATACCAACACAGACCCTGGCCTGGTTACCTATCCGGTCCCGGCCAATGATGATGCGCTGAGGTCCGTTCAGGCTGTCATGAGTATTCTTGAAGCCGCTGTTGAAGCGGGGCTGCGTGAATATGAAGCCAGTCAGGTCCAAAAAGCCCCTGAAGAAGAAGCCCAGGAGCCCGAATTTGTCAGCCAATTTGAAAATTTAGAAGAAATTCCAAGCGAACTGGCTGCCGTTATTGGCGTTGATTTAACTGAAGAAGAAAGCAAATAATGACCATTTCAGCCCAACAAGTAAGTGAGTTGCGTGCCCGTACTGGAGCCGGCTTTGTGGATTGCAAAAACGCCCTGGTCGAATGCCACGGCGATGCCGAAAAGGCCATCGACTGGTTGCGCAAAAAAGGTATGGCCAGCGCCGCCAAAAGAGCCTCCCGTGAAGCCATGGAAGGGACCGTTTTGTCCTACATTCACACGGGAGGACGTATCGGTGTTTTGCTTCAACTCAGCTGCGAAACCTCCTTTGTTGCGATCAATGAGGAGTTTGTGCAACTGGGCAAAGACATCTGCATGCACATTGCCGCCCTGTCTCCTACCTACATCAACCGCGAAGAAGTCCCTACGGAACTTGTAGAAAAAGAACGCGAAATTGCCAAATCTCAGGTCAAGGATAAGCCCGAGCATGCGGCTGAAAAAATCGTTCTGGGCAAGATCGACAAGTTCTTTTCCGACATCTGCCTGCTCGAGCAACCCTTCATCAAGGACTCCGGCAAGAGCGTCAAGCAGCTCATCGATGAAAAAATTGCCAAAATCGGCGAAAATATTGTCGTGGCGAGGTTCGCGAGGTATCAGGTCGGTGTGTAGGCAGAGGCATAGGAAGGGCTAAGGGGCACTCGTGCCCCTTAGGATCCCCTACAGGTAGCGATTTTTAAAAATGCGATGCATTTTATAAAAATCGCTACCTGG
>JANYDI010000157.1 GCA_025363695.1 Opitutia bacterium | reverse complement strand
CGCACTACGGTGCGTGAGTCACTTCCATGACGCAGCATCAACCCCCAATGCACCCCTCAAACCATCCTAAGGGGACCACGGCGCCCCTTAGCCCTTCAGCTTCTCGATTTGGTCGCGTAGCACGGCGGCTTTTTCGAATTGGAGGGCCTCGGCGGCCTCGAGCATCTGGGTTTCCAGTTCAGGGATGAGGGATAAGGGGTTTTTGGGGGTGTTTGGGAGCTGGGCAAGGTCGACGCTGTGGAGGGTTTCTTGGTCTTGGCGTTGGACGCTTTTGGGGGTAATGCCATGGGCTTGATTGTAGGCCATTTGTTTTTGTCGGCGTTCTTGGGTGATCTCCAGGGTTGCTGCGATGGATCGGGTAATCACGTCGGCATAAAAGAGAACGCGGCCACGGACATTACGGGCGGCTCGGCCGACGGTCTGGATGAGGCTCGTTTGGCTGCGTAAAAAGCCTTCCTTGTCGGCGTCTAAAACGGCCACGAGGGCGACTTCGGGCAGGTCTAGGCCTTCACGCAGCAAGTTGATGCCAATGAGGATGTCGAAGACGCCGCGCCGGAAACGGCGTAGGATTTCAACGCGTTCGATGGCGTCAATGTCGCTATGGAGGTACTCGACGCGGAGTTGTTGTTCCCGCAGGTGCGCGCAGATGTCCTCAGCCATGCGCTTGGTGAGTGTCGTGACGAGGGTACGATCGCCCTGGGCGGTGGTGAGGTGGATTTCCTCAAGCAGGTCTTCGACTTGGTTGGCTGTGGGCCGAATCTCAATTTCGGGGTCTAATAAGCCCGTTGGACGTATGATTTGATGGGCTACGGCGCTGGAGAGCTCTAGCTCGCGCTGTCCAGGCGTGGCTGAAATAAACAGGCTTTGCGAGCACAGCGCCTGGAACTCAGTATCCTTGAGCGGACGGTTGTCGAGGGCAGAGGGCAACCTGAACCCGTAGTGGACAAGGCGTTCCTTCCGAGCCCGATCGCCCGCGTACATGGCACCGATTTGCGGCAGTGTTACGTGGCTTTCGTCGAGGAAAACCATGTAGTCTTTCGCAAAAAAATCCATCAAGCAGTATGGCCTATCACCGGGTTGACGGCCATCCAGGTGCCGGGAATAATTTTCGATGCCCCGGCAAAAACCCATTTGCTCAAGGAGTTCTAGGTCGTACTCCGTGCGCATGCGCAAGCGCTGGGCTTCTAAAAGACGATCCTGGCCTTCCAAAACAGCAATGCGGGCGTCCAGCTCCGCTCGGATGCTCTGCAAGGCGCTTTTGAGCTTGTTTTTTGGGGTGATATAGATATTGGCCGCATAGACCATTAAATGCTCCAGCGACTTGCCCAAGGTCCCTGTTTCAGGGTCAAAGACCGTCAAGCGCTCCAAGGTGTCGTCCCAAAACTCAATCCGCACACCCGTTTGTTGATAGGCTGGCCACAAATCGATACAGTCTCCGCGTACCCGAAACTGCGCGCGTTTAGGAGCCCTATCGGTGCGTACGTATAAATTCTCAACCAAGCGCTCTAACAGCTCCGTACGGGTGAGGGTGTCGCCTACCTTCAGGGGAATCATCACGGAAAGGAAATCCTCAGCCGTTCCTGAGCTATAAATGGCCGATACGCTGGCCACGACAATGACGTCCTTGCGGCTCAATAACGAGGTTACCGTTGAGAGCCTCAGGCGTTCGATTTCATCATTAATCTGAGATTCCTTTTCAATATAGGTATCCGTCTGCGGCACATAGGCCTCAGGCTGGTAGTAATCGTAGTAGCTTACAAAGTATTCAACGGCATTACTAGGGAAAAATTGCTTAAATTCTGAGTATAACTGCGCCGCAAGCGTTTTATTATGCGACAGCACCAAGGTCGGCCGTTGCAGGCGTGCAATCAGCTGCGCCATCGTAAAGGTTTTTCCGGATCCCGTCACCCCCAGCAAGGTCTGGTAGCGGTGCCCCCCCTCAAGCGACCGGCATAGCAGCTCTATCGCCTGCGGCTGGTCCCCCGTAGGCGCGTAGTCAGACTGGAGTCGGAAGGTGTTGGACATGGGAAAGGGAGGAGGAAGGGAAGGGAGGAAGGAAGGGCCAAGGGGAGCTCGCTCCCCTTGGATCCCCTTTCCGATGGGCAATTTTACAAAATGCT
>JANYDI010000114.1 GCA_025363695.1 Opitutia bacterium | reverse complement strand
TACCTGTGGGAAGCCAGAGCGCTCGCCACTTCAACATGCCGCCGAACATGTCGCCAACACGCGCGACACCGCGCACGCCAGCTTTGTCGGGGTCGTAGAGGAACACCACGTTGTGGAACCTTGCGAGTATCTTGGCCTGGTGTCGCGTGAGGCCGCTTCCCCAGCTCCCCACGGTTGGGAGTCCCTCATGGTTGGCCGCCCACACGTCGAACTCCCCCTCGACAACAAAGACTAGCCCCCGGGCACCCGTAAGAACGTCGTAGGGGTCGTAGAAGGTGGTCTGCATGTTGGTCATAGGGCGATAGTACTTCAGGTCGGTCTCGTAGCCCACAGCGCGGCTGCTGTAGCCGATACGGCGCCCCTGCCACCACACGGGGATGATTATACGGTTCCCCTTCACGCTGGACTTCTCGTAGTCCTTGTCGTGCTTTTTGTCGACGCGCATGGGCATGTTGGGTTCGCCGCACCACTCTAGTCCGAGCTTTTCCCATTGCTCCGGGCCTACCCCGCGGCCAGTTAGGTAGTCCTTGGCGAGCTGGCAGCTCTCTAGAGGCGTGGTCTTCGGCCAGTCCGTGAGGCAGGTAACCACCAGATTTATCTTCTCATCCAGCTTGTGAACTGCGGCGAGCACGGTGTCGATGAGGACCTCGGCCTGACTGAACTCCTCACGAGCTTCATCAACGGTCTGTCCGGTAAGCAGCGACCACAGGTCGGCGATGTCCTTGCTCCCCGAGTGGCAGGAGAAGCAGTTCCACGCACCCGCGGGACGCCCAGGGGCGTCGGTATCCCGGATACCGAAGCTGGGCGACTTCTGCCAGGTCTTCCCCCCGTGGTTATCCACAAAGGGGCAACTGAATTGTATATTATCACCGGACCGAGACCGCATCCGGCCTAAAAGTCCGCGCTCTTGCAAGTCGTCTATGACTTGGTGTAGGTCCATCATTTCAGTCCCCAGAGTCGTTTAATCAGAACGCTTTATTTTCAGCTCCTCTTTATGAGCTATGTATAGGGCGTGTCTGCGCTCTTTTTGCAACGATGTGTATATTCTTTTTTCCATGTTTTTTAGGGCGCCCACCCAGTCGCCCATTAATTCTCGAAGACCTGGCTTTCTTAGCACTACATATACTGCCGAGAGCCACAGCATTTTTATTCTTAGGCATTATTATATCCAAGCGTTAGGTTATTGTAAAGTATCATCAGACGGCCCTCTGCCCGAAGTCATCGCCACCGGAACGCTCTTCTTTTGGACCGGCAGGAGGGGGTGGCACACGGTCGCCCATGTCCGGATTCTCCGAGAGGCTCCAGGTACGGAAGTCTGGGAAGACCGGGAAGGGGTCGACCTTAGCATCGCGATACTTGCTTGCTCCCATATTGAACATGCTGTCCTCGTCTTTGGTGATGTATAGGCCCGCGTGAGCGTGATGTAGAATCATCTTAGCCGCCCCGGTGTCATCTGTTGAGAGCTCTTTTTTACCGACGGTCCCCCCTGCGGCTTGTGACGCGGTTAGGATAGGTATGCCGCGCCCGTGGTAGGCCGAGCCCGCCAGCCTCTTAAGGTCTAGGCTGATTTGGGAGAACCACATCCACGACATCGGCTTATGCTCCTTGACGTCGTTCGGAAATAAATTTGTTATCTGGTCTACCACGAGGTACTCGAAGTGCTTCTCTTGCTGCCGCATGTAGAAGGAGATGTCCCTAGCGGAGCAGCCTTCAGGGAACTCGACAATGCGTAGGTCGAAGTCAGGGTGCAGGTTCCCCATCGAGTCTAGCCACTGGTCTTTGTCGTGCTTGTCGAGCTGATGCCGTTTGAACTTGTAGTAGGGAACCTTGGAGATGTTGGAGTACAAACGATTCATATAGGACCACTTGTTGTTCTCAACCGTGACTAGCAGCACAGGAGTTCCGCGGCGGGCGACGTTGACAGCCACCTGTCCTAGGGTCAACGACTTGCCCACGCCTGTGCCGCCAATGACCACGATGACTTCCCCACGACCGTGACCCCCCGTGGCCTCGTCCAGGGTTGGAAAGCCCATGGGCACGCCTTCCCATAGCTTAGGAGCTTTGGCACGCTCGTCTAGCTCTAGGCTGACCTCCACCATGTCATTGAAAAGGCTGCCCTGGATGTAGGCGTTGCGCGACTTAGGCCATTCGGCGTAGAGCGCAGCTTGGGCGCCGTCAACGTCGCGCTCCTTAAGCTTCTCCACAGCGGCGAGGACATTGCGCTTCATCACCTCGGCGCGCCACCCGTCTTCCAAGCGCTGAGCGTAGAAGCTTAGATGGGCCTCATCACCATCGTTGTGTGCGTCCCACACCTGGTCATACAGGTTCCCCCAGCCGTCGTCGTCGAGTCCGTGGCTTCCGCGGAGGATGTCGAGCAGGATGGCCCGCGTGGGGATGACGCCGTCACTTTCCTCATAGTAGGTAAGCGCGGCCTTGTAGATAGCCCGCAGCTCCTTGCTGAGGACGTGGTCTTCGGGGACGGCTTCGCGGACCTCACCAACAAACTTGGCGTCGGCAAGGACTAGTCCGATAGCTTTTTCTGCGTAGTTGGATTCAACGGCCACGAGGGTACTCCAGCTTAAGTGTGTTCCGCAGTTCGTCACCAATCTCGCGCTCCAGGCAGTAGGCCATGGCGATAGCATCGGCAACGTCTTCGTCGTTTAATTTCTTGTTCTTCTGCGCGCCCGGCGTGGCCGGCCAGAATAGGTTGAGCCCATAGAGTGTGTTGGCCCGGTCTATCATGTGCCACTTCTGCGCGTTGCCGCTTCCCGTGAACGCCTTCTTCGCTGTCGAGGTGTAGATGGGGGAGGGTTCAATTCCAAGGTGCTTGTAGGCCAGGAACTGGATGCCCATGTTGACACCCGCCAGTTGACGCGTGGTCTCACCTCCGCGCTGACTGTTGAGCTCCTCGATTGCCACCGCGGAGACCGGCACGCTCAGCAGAACCTTTTCCATCACGGCGTAGATGTAGGATGCCCGCTGGAACCACGTGCCTTGGTTCTTGCCTATCTTCGGCGGGATAATCTTGCCGTAGGTCAGAAGTTTGTCCTGTGCATAGTCCAAGCTAAGCAGCGCCCAGCCGACACAGGTCGTAGAGCTGTCAATCCCAAGGATGTAAGACTTCACGCAGGCCTCTGCCGGATGTCGCTACCGGTCAACGAGATGATGGTGGCGTTGCCCGTCAAGCGGCTGATGATGGCCTCCGCCTCACGGGTCTGGTCGCCACCACGGGCTTTTGCCATCTTGTGTTCGAGCTCGTCGATGTTCATGTTCATCGAAGCTATGACGCTGCGGCCGAAGGCCCAGTAGCGGTCTACCAGAAGGAAGAGTCGCTCAACCTCATACTGGGTGCCCATCAACTTATCGAGGTCATCGAGGACGAGCACGTGGCCACCCTCCAGCCACGCCGTGTAGGCCTTCACCTGGTCCATGTCCTTTAGCCGCGAGAGCATCTCCACAACCAAGCCCCCGCGGACCTTCAGCCCAGTCATGGCCGCGTGATAGCTCACCTGCTTTAACAGCGTGGTCTTCTTAGTGCCCACCGGCCCCATGACCAGAAGGTTCTTTCCCTCTAGGATGGGCACGCTGGGGCGCTCCCATCCCACAGCGGCGGGCGACAGCTTGTCGTAGGCGTTAAGCGTGCCCAGCCGAAGAAGCTCCACACGCCGGACGGCCTCCAAGGTCCAGGCTTCCTCACGCTCAGCTTTTACACGCGCGTCGTTCCTGGTGCGAAGGCAGCCACAGGTGGGGATGTCGGCTTTGACGCGCTCGTTGAACACGTAGGGCGCCTGGCAGAAGTCACAGGTGGTCATCGGTTGTCCTCGGGGTGTTTAGGCTTAGGTGTCCAAGGGTGACCTTTTTCTGCCTCCCACTTGGACAGGTCCTGGGCGTTTGGAAAGTCTTCACGGTAAGCTGGGTGTCGAGGGTCGAAGACCTCGTAGTACCCCTGGAGGAGAAGGGCAAGCTCCCGCTTCCCTCTCTGCTTTGTTCTTAGTTCTACTTTCCCTAGATTAGTTCTTTCTTTCTTTAATTCTTGGGCGCTCGTTTCGCCTTCAGCCACAACGGTTTTTCCTGCTGGGTGTGTTGGCACTGTGTTGGTGCTGTGTTGGCGCTGTGTTACCTCTGCCTCACCATCTTGGTAATGTCCCCATTTTTTAAGGGTAATCGTAGAAAATTCGTGTGTTGATTTTATGCCAACAATATCCATTTCTGCGAGAAGCTTCAGGGCTGTTCGTAGATTTTGAAGCGACATGTTTAACTCCGCAGCAAGAATACGTAGGGCGAAGACGACCTGCCCGGGAAGCACGACGACGGCGTGACCACGGACCAGCATGGTCCGTTTCCACTTGGGGGTTGTCAGCATTGCCCAGATGAAGACCTGCGTGGCCGGCCCGCTCTGCAGGACGCCAGACTCTAGGGTCTTTCTCCAGAGTTTTACATACCCAGGACGCTCTCCGGTCATTTAGAGACGACGAGATAGCCAGCATACAACATCTGGTGGTTCCTCTTCTAGCAACACTATAGGTAGGTAAGGTACTTTTAAGGGTAGAAAAAGTAGCTTGGATTTCTCCGAGCTACTTTTTGGTGGTCATTCTTTCTACACTAGGGGCGCTCGTATAGTCAACACATTTATTTGGAAGACCCACGAGGGGGGTGGTCCTCGTGGGTCTTATCGGGCGAACCCGACGGTCAGGAGCGGGCCGCAACTGACCACCACATTTATTATCTAGCACGACCACGCCGGCGTTCTATTTTTTCTGTTGGGGCATTGTGGTGCTATCGTGCTTGCGGATGATATGCGCGACCTGCTCATATTGCAGCACGCTGAGCTTGTTGCGCTCGTTGAATTGGCTGATGACACTGATGATGAACGCGTAGCTTGAAGGCTCCAGCATGCCCTCGTCATAAAGCTCCCCGAGGCGTTTGATGCACTTGTGCCAGAGGGGGTAGTCCTCGTAGTCCTTTTCTATGTTGCGCACGAGCCCACGCTGACCCTCTGTGAAGAACCCACGCTCGTCGTAGTTCTTTTTCAGGTCGAGAAGGAGCTCCAGTGGCCGGCCGAGGATGATGCCTTCCTCAACGGCTTTGTCAATCTTGGACAGCGTCTTCTCATCTAGCCGCAGCATCTTGGCGCCGGCTTGTTTTCCCAGGCTCTCTTCCATCAGTCGGCTCCTAGGACCTTGAGACGGTCCTTGTAGCGCATGAGCATGCGCGACACCACAGCGGTCTGTTTCTCGGACAGCGTTCCCCTATCAGCATACTGCGATAGAAGGGACTCAGCAAAGTTTGTGTCCCCCGGCTTCAGGGAGTTGGTATCGGCGAGTCGTCCCAGCTTAGTCATGATGACGTCGTGCGTCCCCCCACGGCCTTCCGTGGCGCGAGTTATAGGAAGGTCACCTACAAACCCGGGGTCGATGACCTTCCCGCTCTCATCACGGCGGTTGACAATACGTTGGGTGATGTCTTTATGTTTTATAAAGTCGGCGAAACCTTCTTGGTCGCTGGTGTTGTCGGCAAGGAAGAACATGATGAAACACGTCAGCTTGTCTCCGCCGACGATGCGGTCCTCCGCTTGGAGTTGGTCTCCGGGTATCCACGATATGTCGTTGAACGCCAGGTCACCGGCGGCCCAGAGGGGGATGGCTTCCTTGGCGGCGATGATATTACATAGGATGACCTCTGCCTTGGGGTCGTTCTGGAATCGATGGACGGCTTCAGCACGCTTCTCTGGGCTAACCTCTCCACGGATGCCTACCGCTTTGGTGCCAAAGTGTTTAGCG
>JANYDI010000084.1 GCA_025363695.1 Opitutia bacterium | reverse complement strand
TTCATCCGTAAACCCAGGGCTTACGCCCTGGGCTACGTATCTGACGCCCTTTCAGGGCTCTCATTTTGTGGTTTGTTTTTAAATAATTGTTTATCAACCGGAACGAGCTCGTTTTCCAAGCTTGAAGTGGAAGTAGTATATACTAAGGCCTCCCCACGATCGCGAAGCGATCAGCCCTCGATGAACAAACGGCCGATATAGGCTTATCGATAGCGATTTTCCTAAAATGCGTTAGCATTTTAGAAAATCGCTATCGAAAGGGGATCCAAGGGGCGCAAGCGCCCCTTGGCCCTTCTCAAAACTCTATTCTCAGACTTGGATAGCGCTGAAGAAGCCTCCCTATGCCTGCCTGGGTGACATGAAAACAGCGCTCCACGTTGAGCCGCTGCAATGACGTTAATCCTTCCAGCTGGCGAAGATCCTCGTCTGTTACGCTGGTACCGGACAGGTCTAGGTCTCTTAGTTGCAGCAACCCTGCCAAAGGGCTCAATTTCGTTACCTCGGTGTCGGATAGATTGAGCGATTCCAACAGGAACAACCCTCCACCTCCAAGCCAGTCCATTATTACTTCGTCGTCCATTCTGTCGCACCCACTCAGATCAAGTTTCCGTAACTGGGACAATCCATTTAGGTTCATTCCCATGTTCTTCAGTCCCAAGCAATCACTCAGATTGAGCTGCCACAATTTGCGCGCTCCTTGCAGACACTTTATCCCGTTTTTGCTTATGCTAGAACCACTCAAATCGAGTTGCTGCAACTGGGGTAATTTTGCCACGTAGCCTACGCCTATGTCGCTTATGCTAGAACCACTGAGCTCCAGCCATTCCAAGGACGTCAATTCCGCCAGACACCTCAGGCCCTCGTTCGTCAGGGTATGACATTCTTGCAGATGGAGCCGTTGCAACTGGGTTAAGTAAGGCGCCAAAGCTGCTAAACTCTCGTCCATTATTGAATTATTTGAAAAACTGAGTATCCTCAGGTTCTTCAACACGGGCCTGAGCGCATTCACCCCCTCCGGGCTGAGCTTACAGTATATTCTTAAATCTTCCAGCCTCTCCATCCTTAAAAGACAAGGAATGCCCTTTTCGTCCCTTAAGGTGGTCCTTTTTGACAGGTTTCTTAAACAAGACAGCCTTTTGCTCAAGCCTAGAAAAGTCCTCTTGCTGTCCGGATGCAGCTTATCGTAGGTCATCTTCAGGAGCTCTAAAGGCAGCTCCTCCAAAGCCGCTTCATCTTCCGTCTTCATCGCCAGGGCGAACGAAGCCAGGCACAATGCCATCATTAAATAAATACTTTTAATGTTTTTCGTGATCATAATCCTCATCATCCAATAAATACAAATTGTGTCAAGCTTATTGATATTTTTTTTGATTCACGACTTTGGCTCCGCCTGCAAGGGCTAAGGGGCGCTTGCGCTCCTTGGATCCCTCAATGGGTAGCCTTACTGTTTATTCTCAGATAAGTAAGACAAAATACTATATAAATAGATTCTCCCCGGATCATAGCTTATTTCTAAATCCGGAAGGGCTACCTGAAGCGCTGCTATGCCTGCTGAGGTCACATGAGTTCCGCGCACATCCAGCCTGCGCAACTGCGTGCACCTTTCCAGGGTCCTAAGGTCCGTGTCATCCACGGCTTGATTGTTAGATATATCTAATACTTGCAGCTGGGGCAATTTAGCCAACTGTTCCAGAAACTGCCAACGCACGCTTATGCAATCACTTAGATTCAGCTCCCGCAACTGGGTAAACCTAGCCAGGTACATTGCTGCCATAAAGTCCACTACATTACAACCGCTCAGATTGAGCACCTGCAACTGAGGCAATAACGCACTCAAGTGTTGTATCCCGGATAGACTTATGCGCGTACAACCACTCAAGTTCAGCTCTAGCAACTGCGTCAATCCCCGCAGGTACGATAGTGTTTCGTCAGGTATTAAGTTTGAGGACAAATCGAGCTGCTCTAATTGGGTTAAGTAAGGCACCATAACCTCAAAATCTTCATTCATGATCAGGTTGTTTGACGTGTCCAAAACTTTCACATTTTTCAATACAGGCTGCAGATCGAGGATATCTTGGCGGCTCACCGTATAGGCTATTTTTAGATCCTTCAGCCCCTCCATCCTTAAGAGAGAAGGAATCCCTGCTTTGCCCTTCAAGGTGGCCCCTGTGAGCGGATTTCTTACCTCATATAACCTTTTGTTTGCCGCTAGAAAAGCCCTCTTGCTGTCCGGATCGAGCTTATCGTAGATCATCCTGAGGAGCTCCAAGGGCAGCTCCTCCAGCAACGAAAGCTCTTGCTCAGGAGACGCTGTTGTCACCGTCGTAAGCACTGGATCCCATTCCTCCATCGCCAAGGCGCAAGAAGATAAAAATAATGCCGCAATTAAATAAAGCGTTTTAATATTTTTCATAATCACAATCCCCGTCGTTAGATAAATATAAATCCTACCAAGTCAAGATCTAATTGATATTTTTTGATTCACGACTTGGCTCCGCCTAGGACTGCGATTTATCCAAAATACGTAGTATTTTGATAAATCGCAGTCCTACGGGGGGTCAAGGGGGCGCAAGCGCCCCCTTGCCTTTCCACCGCTTCAAACCGAGCTCATTTACCCCTTATATCCAAACTCGGAAGCGCTCGCCGAAGAGCTGCCACGCCCGCAGCCGTCACTTGCGTATAGTGGCAATAAAGATACCGCAACTGGGTTAATCCCGCCAGATGCGCTAGGCCTGCATCCCTCACTTCATTACAGTACGACAAATCGAGCCGCTGCAACTGCGTCAATCCTGCCAGATGCGCTAGGCCTGCGTCCGTCACTTCAATACAGCTCTGCAAATCGAGCTGCTGCAACTGGGTCAATCCCGCCAGATGCACTAGACCTGCATCCGTCACTTGAGAACAGCCATACAAACCGAGATACTGCAACTGAGTTAATTCCGCCAGATGCGCTAGGCCTGCACCCGTCACTTGCTTACAGTTATACAAATTGAGCTGTTGCAACTGGGTTAATCCCGCTAGGTACGCTAGGCCGGCATCCGTCACTTGAGAACAGAAGGACAGATGAATCCGCCGCAATTGCTCTGCTCCAGTCAGCTGCGCTAGGGTCTGCTCGGTCGTATCCTTATTTCCACGGAACTCCTCCATCGCCATGACAGAAGAAGCCAGGCACAATGCCATAATTAAATAAATACTTTTAATGTTTTTTGTGATCCTCGTAATCCATCCAACTCGTGGTCCCTTCCGTCCAGCCACCCACACTACGCACAGCAGCCTTATCCAGCTCAAAGGCCAAACCATGCGTTTTAGGGTCCTCCATCACAAAAGTGACCTTCACGGCCCTATTGGGCAGCGTAATCAAGTGCGTCATCAAAAACTCACCCGCCTTTTCCTGCGTCCCATGCTGCCGAGCTACCAAAAAACGGATTTGCGTATGCATGTTTTTACGATGAACAATCGCCACCGCCTCCGCCCCAAGCAAGGCCTGCTGCTGCAGCAAGTATCGCCCGTTCACCCTCAGGCTCTCCGGCACCTCGTTGTACTTTTGCCCCCGTATGAAGGCCTCTTCGTTAAGTAGTATTCTCATGATTGTGTAATGGTTGTGGTGGTGGTTAGGTTAGGTTAAAGGGCCAAGGGGACGGCGTCCCCTTGGATCCCCTACGGATAGCGATTTACTAAAATGCGATGCATTTTAGATAAATCGCTATCCAATAGGACATACAAGGCCCCCCACAGATCGCTTCGCGATCAATTTAAGCAATCTAAGTTATTCATCAAAACCACACTATGGGAGGCCTGAAGGGCCGGTAGATACGTAGCCCAGGGCGTAAGCCCTGGGTCCGGGATGGAAAATAAACTGGAGCCCTGTAAGGGCGGCACTCGGAAGGTAAATACGAGTGTCGCCCCTGTAGGGCTCAAAATCTTTTTTCATCTGTAAACCCAGGGCTTACGCCCTGGGCTACGTATCTACCGGCCCTTCAGGCCTCCCATAGTGCGTTTTGTTATTGATAAACGACTTAAGATCCATGTGATTTTCAAAGGTAAAAATGGTATCAAATTTAGCACCTTAGCCCAGGATTTGCCGGTAATTTTTCTAAGCCCTACAGGGGCGATTCTACAAGTCAATATATGGGCATATTCCCAAAGATTTATTGAAATATTTATTGATTTCCAAATAAATTTTATACATCTAATGAATCGCCCCTGTAGGGCTCCGGTTTGTTTTTGCGTACGTTTTAAATAAATACTTCCTGATTGTATCTTGAAAAATCCTGAAAGATAGGCAAGGGTGAAAGAGTAGGAGTGATACCGATTTAACTGATTGGTCAAAAAGACCGAAGCGAACTGGGTACGCTCCCACTCAATACATTGCAAAGTGTAAGTACGAAC
>JANYDI010000087.1 GCA_025363695.1 Opitutia bacterium | reverse complement strand
TGTCAATTCTCCGGCTGTCCGCGCCGATATTCCAGCAACAAAAAATTCCATCAACTTCAACTGCTTGCTTTCCGCTAATTTACAATGCTTTACGTACACTTGACTGTCCTAACATGCTTCATGTTAGGTGTCAGCCCCTATTTTTTTGCTTTACTGAGTACGTATTTCTGCTCTTTAGCGGGATCTATTGTGCTAGATTCCGTAGAGGAGACGGAACTTTGGCTACTCTTAGCTACTGCAACATTTTTAACACTTCGTTCTTGCTTTATTTTCGAGATACCATCTTTCATGGTATTTACAGCCAGTTTGATTGCTGCTTCAGCATTTTCCCACCTCACAGCCTTATTAAAAAGACGTTTGGCAACCTTCGTTGCAGCGCTCAAAGAAATATTTTTGGTTATTTTTCGAATATCCATAATTATCTGGGAACTAAGCCCTTTCTAGGATGTCTCTGAGCAACTCCATGCTGGCATCTCGATCCGTGGAGGCCCGAGCAAGAGTAAAGCCTACGTCTCGTCCAGTATTTTCGCTAGTCTCACGAATATAACCCACACGCTGCTTACGGAACTCAGCAATTTTTGAGAGCATGGTAATCTGGTCCTTATCAAGAACACTTCCATCCTTAACTTTTCCATCCTTAATTTCTTTAGCCTTGTCGTATGCCACACGACTAACTCCAGCGTAATCACAGAGTTGTTCATCTGTGAGTGAATGCGCAATGGGAAAGTCTAGGCTAGCATTGACCATTTGAAACAATCCTAGGCTTGTATTATATAATGTGGCTGCTTGTAACCGATTCGCTGGGTTGTGCTCAAAACTATCTAAAAATTTTGCTTCATACATGAGGCCACGAAACTCAGGAGTTCGTACAAGGCTTAATATTTTTTCACGGTCTTGACGGTTTAGCGCCTTGATGGTCTTAATCGTATCCTTATCCTTGTGATCAAAAATATCAGGGTATCTAAGAATAAGAAGCACAAGGTCTTTAACCGTCTTAACATTTTCCAAGTCCTTGGAAAGATTACCTGTTAGCTGAATCTTAGGTATCTCTGACGACGGTGGCCGCTGAGGTGCCTGAATACTTGGCGATTGCGCCGAGCTATCCTTACGCGCAGGAATGTCCTTAGCAATAGATACAGATTCTTGCACAGGTGCCTTGGCTTTTGTCGACTTTTTCGACCCTTTACCCGTAATCCTTGTCCATAATCTCTTAACAAAGGACTTTGTTTTCTTTTTTTCTGGAGCCTTTGAGTCTTTTGCCTTTCTAGGATCGTCCTTTACAATGGGAGTATTTTCCTCCTGTGGTTTTGTGCTCAAATCTTTCTGCCACCAAGCATTTTCATTTTCCACTACAGTGGCGATGCTTTCCCTTCTTTTCAAAGGTGACTGCGGTGGCGGTGCCATTTTTTTGGGTAGTGACGGTACCTTTCCTTCTGGTACGATAGGTGGTGGTGGTACCCTTGGCAAGGAAAGATCCGTCAAGGGACCATAGGCACTAGAGTCAGGTTGAGCCGGTAGTTTTTCATGAGGAATAGGGTGTTTTTCCCTCTCGTTAATACTCTTCCTGAACGCGGGATGCCTGCCAACGGCCCCTTGACCCCATTTTGTCCTAGACAGACCTCCCTCGTTAGTCTTTTCTTCTCTAACAGACTTTTTCTTACTATCGCTTGTCCTCTTCAAACCAGAAGTTCTTTTTGGACTTGAAGTCCGTCCAGCGGAACCCGACGTTGCTTTTCCTACTCCTCCACTCATATCCCCCCATCATCGCAGACCCTTAATTGATTGTCAAATATCAAATTTAACGAAATTCCTCTCCATCTCAAAAAATTTCCACCTTTTTTGCATTTTTAGCTTGCCAGACCTCAAAAAGCTGGCTTCCCTAGCTCCTGCAAACCCATCGCCCAGGTGGTGAAATTGGCAGACACGCCAGACTTAGGATCTGGTGCCGCAAGGCGTGGGGGTTCAAGTCCCTCCCTGGGCACCATGACGGCCGAGCGCTTTCATGGTGAAACGGAAAATCAAGCAGACAAGCCTTTAGCTTTCCTGAGAAATAACTTCCTCAAGCACGCGCACTTGAAGCTCCGCGTCTTTGAGGGTTTTTTGGCAAAAAGCAAGCAGCTGAGCTCCTTTTTGAAAGGCAGCTACGGACTCCAGCAGCGGAACCGTGCCGCTTTCCAGGTCTGTAACCAATTTTTCTAGTGTCCCCAGGCTCTCCTCAAACGTATTTTCTTCACTCATAAACGTTACCAGCCCTACCATTAAAACAGGCTTTTAGTCAAGAAGATCAAAAAAAACTTGCTAAAAAGGAAAAAGAGCACTACCCTAGGGCATCATGTTCTCTCGTACCGCTCGCCCCCGTTTCCCTTCACGCCCGTTTCGCGCCGGCATGGCTTCCGCCTTTTCCATTATCGAAATCATGATCGTTGTGGCGATCATCGGTCTTTTAGCGGGAATTCTTATCAGCAACTTTAGTGGCCGATTTAGTAGTAGCCAAAATGAGGTTACCAGTACTTTCGTAAATCAGACGCTCAAGACCAACCTGATGACCTATCGCATCAAGATGGGCAACTACCCTTCCAATGACGAAGGCCTTAAGGCCCTCATGAAGGCTCCCAATGGCAAAGAGGAAAAATGGAAGCGCGGCGGCGGCCCCTTTATCGACAGCCTCCCCGAAGATCCTTGGGGTGCCCCCTACCATTATCGCTTCCCAGGGACGCATAACAAGGACAGCTACGACGTTTGGTCCACGGGACCCAATGGCCCCAGCTCCCCAGAGGCAGACTGGATTGGCAATTGGAAAAACGAAAAAGAGTAGTTTGAGGAGTGCATTGGGGGTTGATGCTGCGTCAGGGAAGTGACTCAGCCGCCTACGCCAAGGCTACGGCGAGCCTATGATGGGGCCCTTGGCGCGTCGAAGCTTTAGCGAAGACGGCTGAACCCCCAATAACCCCTCAAACCGGGTCGAAGTAGGGCGTGTTATCAATTAACTAAGCTTAAAACCACAAAATGAGAGCCCTGAAGGGGCGAATGCTTGTCAGCTCAGGGCTTTAGCCCTGGGTTTACGGGTGAAAAACAAACCAGAGCCCTACAGGGGCGATTCATTAAACCTGATATATTGCCTATAGTTAATTTTTAGATAAATTTGATATATTTTAATGAATCGCCCCTGTAGGGCTCTAAATCTTTTTTCCATGCCAAAACCCAGGGCTAAAGCCCTGGGCTGACAAGCATTCGCCCTTTCAGGGCTCCCATTTTGTGGTTTGTTTTTAAATAATTGTTTATCAACCCTAACGGATCCATTAAAACAGGTTTTAAATTTAATTGATGACACGCCCTAATATAAATGTTTATTAAACCACACTTAAGGAGGCCTGAAAGGCCGGCAGATCGTAGCCCAGGGCGTAAGCCCTGGGTCCAGGATAAAAAACAAACCGGAGCCCTGTAAGGGCGGCACACAAGAAAATCGCAGAAAGTGTGAGTGTCGCCCCTGTAGGGCTCAAAAATCTTTTTTCACTGTAAACCCAGGGCTAAAGCCCTGGGCTGACAAGCATTCGCCCCTTCAGGGCGATCAAAGTGTGTTTTGAATAAAATACACCCGGATCGCTTCGCGATCTGTGGAGGCCTTAGTATATGCTTCCCGATGGCGATTTTTTGAAATACGCAGTATTTCCTAAAATCGCCATCGGAAGGGGATCCTAAGGGGCGCAAGCGCCCCTTGGTCCTTATCTTTTCCTCCCTTCCTTTCTTCACCTTATGACCTGTTCCTCTTGTACCCCTACCAACGACGAGCGTATCTGGCTGAAGCTGGGCATTTCTTGGGTACTCGTTGGGCAAACGATGGTCCTGGGCCTGGCGGTGAGCATGACGCCTCCGCCGTATGGTACGGGGGCGTACATAGGGGTGCACGGGGTCTTGGCAGCTTCGGCCTTGGGGGTGTTTTGGCTCTTGGGGGGCCGATTAATTCGGGCGCAATGGCGGGCGATATGTGCACGTAAAATCACCACAGAGGCCTTATTTTTATTGAGTATTTCAGGAGCCGTTGGGGCCTCTGTTTTGGGGTCGCTGACGGGGCGTTCGGGAGTATATTATGAACTGGTTGCCATTGTTTTGAGCCTCTATGCCTTGGGGGAACGCGTGCAAGCCCATGCCCAGGCGGCCGTCCTTCGGCAGGCGGATGCCCTGCGTTCCAGCCTAGATAGGGCGCGCTTTGTGGGGCCTGATGCTGTTCTGACGTGGGTGCCTTTGGATACGCTTGTCCTGGGCGATACCGTGCTGGTGCAGGCCGGAGAAGTTATTCCCGTGGATGGGGTCATTGTGCAGGGGGCATCCTTGGTCCAGGAAAGCGCCGTGAATGGTGAGTTGGTCCCCGTGCCAAAAGGCCCCAAGGCGTCTGTTTATGCCGGAAGCTATGCAGTTGACGGCGCTTTATGGATTCAGGTCGAGGCCCTCAAAGGGCAACGTAAAATCGATGCGCTCATGGCCAGCTTGGAGCAGGCCAGGCGCGCGCCTTCGGCCTTGCAGGAGCTTGGCAACCGGCTTGTGCGCTTTTTTGTTCCTGTCGCCGTGGCCGTAAGCCTGGGGACCTTTGTCTTTTGGGCCGGCAAAGCTGGCGAAGCCGGCTCGGCCGGGTGGATGCCGGCCCTATTGCATGCGATGGCGGTTTTACTTGTGGCCTGTCCCTGTGCTTTTGGCTTGGCTACGCCCCTGGCCTTGTGGCGGGGCCTCATAGCCTTGGCTCAAAAAGGCATCGTGGCCCGCACAGGGCGCCTGCTAGACGTTTTGGCCTGCGTGACCCATGTTGTCTGGGACAAAACGGGGACGCTCAGCGAAGTGGCGCTAGTCCTGGAACACACAGACCTAATAAGCCACGAAGCCGTCTTGCCGGTCTTGCTATTTTCCCTACAAGATGGCCAAACGCATCCTGTGGCGCAGGCGATGTGTCAGGCCTTTAAGGACGCCAAAGCCTTGGCCCCCGTGTCCTACGTGAAACTCCATCCAGCCAAAGGCATTGAAGGGCGTCTTGAGTTTAACGGGAAATCTTACCATGTTTTTGCCGGAACCCTAGCGCTCATGCCCTGTGCCTTTCCTGATTATCCCAGTGCCAAGCAGCGTATTTATGTAAGCATAAATGCCCAGGCAGCTGCGAGCTTAACCTTTTCTGAGCGTCTCCGACCCGAAGCGCTGCAAACCCTTGAGCAGCTCAAAGCCCAGGGGATTTCCTTACGCATTCTCAGTGGGGACCCGCATCCCGCCTGGTCTCACTTAGCCGGCGTGCCGATTGAGTTTGGCTACACGCCCGAGGAAAAAAAGGCCGTCATTCAAAAGCTTATTGACCACGACCATGCTACGGTGCTGTTCATCGGTGATGGCCTTAACGATCTATCGGCCATGTCTGCCAGCTGCGCGTCCCTGGCGATGGGAAGTTCCAGCGCCCTCACACAGGCTACTGCCTCAGGCGTCCTGCTCTCCGGCCGCCTCGACGCCCTCCCTGAAACCATTGCTCTAGCCAAGCGCTGCTACACGTTGGTCCGCAGTAACTTGCGTTTTTCCCTTGTCTACAACCTCCTCGCCATGACCCTCGCCGCTCTAGGCCATGTGCATCCCGTCCTTGCCGCCCTGCTCATGCTGGGCTCCAGTACCGTCGTGTCTGTACGGAGTTTTCGAGGGTAGGGGGAGGAAAGAATGAAAGGGCCAAGGGGAGCTCGCTCCCCTTGGATCCCCTAACCGAATTGTGAAAATGCTGCGCATTTTCAGCAATTCGGGTGAGGCGATACAAGGCCCCCTCCAGATCGCTTCGCGATCGGGGAATGCTTTGTTTTTCGATCGCGAAGCGATCTGTGGGGGGCTTAGTATAGGCTTCCCGATGGGCAATCTTTATAAATACGTAGTATTTTAAAAATTGCCCATCGGAAGGGGATCCTAAGGGGCGCAAGCGCCCCTTAGCCCCTTAGCTTCTTAGGCGGCTCCGGCAGTAGCAGCCTTAGGCGTTACCATCGGAATGGCCTTTTGCATTTTGGCCTTCAGAGTAGGATCCAATTTTCCAGGATTAGCGGTATAGGGCTTGTGCGCTTCCGCCTTCGCATCTGCGGATTTAGCGGTCGTGGACTTAGTCATGGCTTTAGTTTTGGGTGCTGACTTGGCCGTGGCCTTGATTTCAGCTAACAGCTTTTTGTCGGCAGCCGTGAGTTCCGTCCCTTCAAGGAGCTTGGTAACGAGGCCAGCTCTTGATTTCACGTTCATCATGGCAGAACTTCCAATGCCGTTTCCGAAGCTCTTGCTGCCGAGGTTTTTCATGCTCTTTGCCAACTTTTCAGCACTTTCCTTTGTGGTGCCTTTTTTAAGATTAGCAGAGGTGTTATATTTTTCAGCAGCGTTGATCGTTGCCAACCACAGCTCGTTACTAGCCAGCTTAGTGCTGGTCGCATTGGTCCATTTTAGGCTTGCAACCTCAAGCTTTTCATGGAGCATGGCAGCGCTGTTGATGCTCTTAGCAGCGTCCACGGCAGCCTTTTCGTCAAGCTTAGCAGTAGCAGCGATTTCCTTGCCTTGTGCTTGCTTTTTAGCAGCAAGGATGTTGCGCTGAAGCCTCGCATCTTTGTTTGCAGGCCTTGCACCGATTTCCTCTTTAGCTTGGGCCAAGGCTGCACGCTTTCTGGCATCTGCGCTCAAGTTTTTACCTATACCCTTTTGTTCGTTAGACTTTTGGATCTCAGCAGCTCTGCCTTCAAGCTTTTTACTGTAATCATCTCCAAGTGTAGCGCCTACGCCGACTCTTCCAGCTTCGGTTTTCCCGGCAATGTTCTGATACTTTCTGCCGTTTACCTTGTGCTCTTTACCCAAGAGGGCTCCCTTGTCTTCAGCGCTGAGGTCGCCGTGTGTTTGCTTCAAGAGCCCTGGGTTCTTTCTGGCATTCTCTATTGTTTGCCGTTGTTGGTGATAAGGGGTTACTTGCTGACTCGGCTCAAGAGAGGCTTTCAGCGCCCGCTGAAGGTCCGCATCCTCATCCGCCATTGCGGCGTTGCTCATCATGGCCAAGGCCGTAATTACGAGTGTGTATTTTGTAAATGTTGATTTCATAAATGTTTTTCCTTTTTTTAACTAAGTAATATCCCTGGTTTTCTATCGAACACACGCGTGCTTCCGTGCCCTTTACTAAGAATTATAACAGAGCCTAAATCAACGGATCTATAAAGTCAAGGAAAATCAACAAAAAAATTCAAAAAACTAGAGACTATTCTTTTATTGCGATAATGGCTTATTAATAATTTTATTTTGAAAATAACCGAGTAAGGCGGTCTCAAGTTCCGGAGTATAACGTATAAAGGGGACGGCCTCTTTTTTGAAAGCTTTGAGGGCAATGCCCTTGAGGGGAGAATTTTCCGCATCCCAAATGGCTATGAGGCCCTCTAGGGTGATTTTTGGATTTTCAGCCATATCGATGATTTTTAGGTGCGTATTGCGGCCTATGAGCATGGATTCCATGATAGATTTAAGACCATCAGGACTTATACTCGTGTTTCGTAGGGAGATTTTCTCAATATAAGGATCCTGCTTGATGATCGTGGCGATGCTGTGTGCCAAGCTGTCGCCCAGGAGGTTGTTGTCGAGGATGAGGCATTTGGGCGTTGGGGACAGGCCATCCGGGCCAGGAATGTAAAACCGTTCCAGCATCCGCAAAAAGCGTGCATCGCTGACTGCGCTGGGAATCACCGTCACAGACTGCAGCCTTTGAAGGGGCGCCCGCGAGCACTGGCTCCGGGGGCGATGCTCCGGACGGGAATAGATGCCCTTTGCCGAGCAAATCGAAAGAGAAAGTAGGGCTGTGAGGAAGAAAGTAAGGGATGTCATAGGGATGAGCGCCTGAGATTGGGTAACGATTTCTAAGGACTTTTCAAGCAAAAAAGTGCAGGGGGCGCTTGCGCCCCCAAACCCCCCATTGGAAGGCGATTTCCTTAAATGCTACGCATTTAAAAAAATCGCCTTCCAAGGAGCTTTAACGCCAAGTTCTTCGATCGCGAAGCGATCTAGGATGGGCCTTGTATCATCCTCCCCGATAGGCGAATTGCTGAAAATGCTTTGCATTTTCACAATTCGCCTATCGGAGGGGATCCAAGCCCTCTAGCGTTGAAAGTGACTTAAGTTGTTGATTAATAACAGTCCACACATAAGGAGGCCTGAAAGGCCGGCATATCGTAGCCCAGGGCGTAAGCCCTGGGTTTAGATGAAAAACAAACCAGAGCCCTGTAAGGGCGGCACTAAAAATATGAAAATTTACTGTAAAATCTAAAAGATTTATTGTGAGACTTATGAAAATATTACAATATATCTACTTGAGGCATTGCGAGTGTCGCCCCTGTAGGGCTCTAAATCTTTTTTCACCCTAACCCAGGGCTTACGCCCTGGGCTGTCCATCTGACGCCCCTACAGGGCTCTCATAATGTGTTTTAAATCAACAACTTAAGTCACTTTCAACGCTAGAGG
>JANYDI010000072.1 GCA_025363695.1 Opitutia bacterium | reverse complement strand
CTTGTATAGCCTATCCCGATGGGCAATTTTACCATAAATGCGCTAGCATTTTGTAAAATTGCCCATCGGAAAGGGGATCCAAGGGGAGCGAGCTCCCCTTGGCCCTTTCTCTTTTCCCTTTCCTTTTCAACACTAGCGATTATTAATAATGACGAATCTATTAAGACAGACCATAGCCTGGGGCTTTTTGATGCTTGTGATTCTGGCCTGCCTTGTGGGTCCTCTGGCATTACCGTATGCCTTTGATGCGCAGGACTTGGCCTTGGGGCCGGTGGCGCCGTGTTGGGAGCACTGGATGGGCACCGATGCGCTGGGCCGTGACCTGTTGGTTCGCGTGCTTTATGGGGGTCGGATTTCGCTATTTGTGGGCTTGCTGGGGACCGCCGTGGCGCTGTGTATCGGGGTTTGCTATGGCTGCTTGTCGGGGATACTGGGGGGTGCGGCAGATGCTCTTTTGATGCGCCTAGTAGACATTCTTTACGCGCTGCCCTTTACCTTGTTTGTACTGCTACTGATGGTGGTTTTTGGGCGTAACCTGGTCTTGCTGTTTATCGCTATAGGGGCCGTTGAGTGGATGTCGATGGCCAGAGTAGTACGGGGTCACATCCTTGCCCTTAAGGAGCAGGCCTTTATCGAGGCGGCTTATACGATGGGGCAGTCCCGAAAAAACATCGTCCTAAAGCACTTTTTGCCCAATGTGGCCCCAAGCATCATCGTGTGGGGGACCCTGACGGTGCCGCATATTATGCTGCTAGAAGCCTTTGTGAGCTTTATTGGCCTAGGGGTGCAGCCGCCAAAAACGTCTTGGGGTTTATTGATCCATGACGGGGCTAACAACCTGGCCCAGAGCCCTTGGTTGCTGATTTTTCCGTCGCTCATCTTTACTGCTAGCCTTTTTTGCATCACTGTGTTAGGGGATCATTTCAAGGGACGTTATTCCCTAGAGCTGCCATGAGAAATATCTACACCATCACCCTGACCCCTGAGCAAATCGAGCGCTTACACACCCGCCTGAGTGGAGACCTTTGGGCGGCAGTGGCCGTTCCCCACGCGCTTTTTGCCTACAAGGGCGACCGTGTAAACGTCGTTGCCTATGAAAGCGGCAAGGTGGTCATCCAGGGCAAGCAAACAGAGAGCTTTGTAGAAAACATCCTAGAGCCCGAGGTTACGCAGGTCGCCTACAAGGGGTATGAGGAAATCCATCACCCCGAATGGTTTGAGCCGCATCTGGGCTTAGATGAGTCTGGCAAAGGGGATTTTTTTGGCCCCCTGGTAACGGCCTGCGTGGTGGCTGATGGCCCTGCTGTGCGGGCTTGGCGTAAAGAAGGTCTGGCAGACAGCAAGCAGCTTTCCGATGATAAAGTTATCCTCCTGGATGCTCTGATACGCCGTACCCCCCAGGTCAGTATCAGCCTAGCCTATTGCTCCATGGAAAAATATAACGCCCTTATGGCCAAGCCCAAGGCCAACCTGAACCTCCTACTCGCCTGGTTGCATGCCCGGGCCCTCGAAGAAGCCATGGGTAAGCAAGCCGTTGCCTGGGGCCTTCTAGACCAGTTCAGCAAAAGACCCCTGGTCCAAGGCTATTTGAGTCCTGAGTTTAAAGCCCAGCATCCCGATTTTGTCCTCAAGATGCGTACCCGTGCCGAAAGTGACCCCATCGTCGCCGCGGCTTCCGTCGTTGCTCGAGCGGCCTTTTTAACAAAACTCAAGGCCCTCAGCCAACACACCCAGGCCCCCTTGCTCAAGGGCGCAGGCCCAAGAGTCAAGGCGCAGGCGACAGCGCTGGTCAAGGCTAAGGGCGCAGGGGTTTTACAGCTTGTTGCGAAGTGCCATTTCAAAACGTATAAGGAGGTATTAAGGGGGTAGGAAAGGGCCAAGGGGCGCTTGCGCCCCTTAGGATCCCCTACCGATAGGCAATTTTACAAAATGCTAACGCATTTTGATAAAATTGCCTATCGGGAAGGCTATACTAAGGCACCCCACAGATCGCTACGCGATCGAACGGATTTATCTAAGCTGTTTATTTAAACCACATATAAGGAGGCCTGAAGGGCCGGCAGATGGACAGCCCAGGGCGTAAGCCCTGGGTTTGGCATGGAAAATAAACCGGAGCCCTGTAAGGGCGGCACTAAAATGTGAATGTGAGTGTCGCCCCTGTAGGGCTCAAAAAAAATTCACCCGTAAACCCAGGGCTTACGCCCTGGGCTACATATCTGCCGGCCCTTCAGGCCTCCTTATGTGCGGTTTAAATAGAATAAGTATGGGTCACAAGCCTAATGAGATTATGGCAAGAACTCCATTGATTAAATGCGATCCCGAAGGGATCTGTGGAGGGCCTTGTATGTCCTTTTGGATAGCGATTTATCTAAAATGCATCGCATTTTAATAAATCGCTATCCATAGGGGATCCAAGGGGCGCAAGCGCCCCTTGGCCCTTTATCCCGGCGGCCAACCCAACATCCTCCCACTCAACAAATGAATATGCAGGTGCGGGACACTTTGGCCGGCCTGGAGGCCGTTGTTGATCACGAGGCGGAAGCTGTCCTCCAGGGCGTGGGTCTGGGCGAGTTTGCGGGCTACCTGCAGGAGGTGGCCTAGGAGGACGCTGTCGGCTTCGCAGGCCTCAGACAGGTTGGGGAGGGGTTTTTTGGGGATGATCAGCAGGTGAACGGGGGCCATGGGGTGGATGTCCTGGATGGCGAAGCTTTCGGCATCCTCGTAGAGGATGGTTGCGGGGATTTCTCGAGCGAGTATTTTTTCAAAAAGAGTCATGGGGAGATCCTTAAAAACGTGCGTTTTCCGGCTTGAAGGGTGTAGGGGGCTTGCTGGGGGTCTAGGATAAGGCGTGGGTCATTGACTGGACTGCCGTTCAGCTTGAGGCCGCCTTGGTCCATGAGGCGTCGCAGGGCTGCCTTGGAGGGGAAGAGTTGCGTGGCGTAGAGGGCTTCGAGCAGCGTCGTAGCGCCCAAGGTGGCCAAGGAGAACTCGGGCATGTCGGCAGGCGTTTCGCGGTTTGTAAAAAGACTTTCAAAGGCGTTGCGGGCTTGGAGGGCAGCTGGGTTGCCGTGGAGGCGTTCGGTAATGCTTTGGGCGAGTTGTTTTTTGGCCAGCAGGGGGTGTTCTTCGTTTTTGAGGGCCTCGAGGGTGGCTGCAGGGGTTCCCAGCAGGAGGCGGTAGTAATCCCACATGAGCGTGTCGCTGATGGACATGAGCTTGCCAAAGATGTCGCTTGGGCTGTCGCTCAGGGCAATGTAGTTGTCGTAGCTTTTGGACATCTTGCGGGTGCCGTCAAGCCCGATGAGTAGGGGAACGGTCATGACGACTTGCGGAGCTTGGCCGAAGTCTTCCTGTAGACGCCGGCCCATCATGAGGTTAAAGAGTTGATCGCTGCCGCCTAGCTCCACATCCGCCTGTAGGACCACGGAATCGTAGCCCTGAAGGAGCGGGTAGAGGCATTCGACCATCGAAATGGGTTGCTTGGCGGCAAGGCGCTTGGCAAAGTCGTCACGTTCTAGGATGCGGGCCATGGTGACGCGGCGTGTGAGGTCCAAAACCTGGTCAAAACGCAGGGGCGCGAGCCATTCGCTGTTGTAGCGGACATGAGTGTGTTCAGGGTCTAAGAGCTTAAAGACTTGGTCCAGGTAGGTTTGGGTGTTTTGGGTGATTTCCTGCTCGCTCAGGGCCGGTCGGGTTTCTGAGCGTCCGCTAGGGTCGCCAATGCGGGCGGTGGTGTCACCAATGAGCAAAATGGCGGTATGGCCGAGTTCTTGAAATTGCCGCAGCTTCAAAAACCCCACCATGTGCCCCAAGGTGAGGTCAGGCCGCGTGGGGTCTACGCCCAGCTTGATGCGCAAGGGCCGCTGGAGGGCTAGCTTTTTCAAAAACCCTTCAATTTCGATCACCGTATCGGTCCCTTGTAATAATTTTTCTGCCATCAGCTTCATAATTCTTTGCTCAGCAGCAAATGTTTTTTGTAGGGTCAGCGCAAGCTTTTTTTGTTGGCGAGGCTTGCTGCTGTCAGTGTTTGTCGGGGGTAAGGCTTATTTTTGTGTTAATTTTTTGATTTACATAACAATATACAAAGCAGTAGTGATTCATCTTAAGTTCTTGACTTAGCTATCTGTTTTAATAAATAATCATTTGTTACATAGATAGCTCAAATCTAATCGCAACCCATAACCAAAACGAAAAGTAAAAAGGAAAAAATATGTCATCAGGAACATCAGGAGCCGGAGGAAGTGGTCTTAATTATCAGCAAATCATCGACGCCTATAAGCAAGCAGCCGGAGCGGCAGGAACTGAAGCCGGTGCTGAGGGGCCAGGCCTTCAGGGAAAAATCGACGCGCTCCTTAAAAAAGGGGAGGCATCCGGCTCAGGCTTAAGTCAGACGGATTTATTGCAACTTCAGGCGCTTATGGCGCAGTTGAGTACCTTGACGACGGTATCCAGTCAGCTGATTTCTTCACTCGCACGTTCCCTTGGGGATCTTGCAAAAAACATCAATTAACGCAGTTTTTCGTTAGATTGGCGTGTTTTGGGTTTTTTAGGTTTGCGGGGTGTAATAGGCGATAAAGATGATGGATTGGGTAACGACAGCTATGGTGCGTACGCTCATGCGTATGGGGAATCTTGCGGCTCTGAGCAATCGGAACACAGAAGCTATGACGATCTATGAAGCGGTGAGTGCAGCACGTCCAAAAAGTGAAATCCCCTACGTCGGCATGGCGACGGCGCACATTGATGCTGGTAATTTTAGTGAAGCGATACGTATCCTTCGAGACAAAGCCCTGGTGTTGAGCCCAGGCAACCCTTCCTGCAAGGTTTTTTTAGGTCTAGCCCTCAAAATGAATGGGGAGACTGAGGCGGCGCAGGCTATCCTTCGTGAGGTGACCGATAATACGTCTAGCGACGAGAGCACGCAATCTTTGGCGCAGTCTGTCATCAGTGAGACGATAACGGCTCCGGCTTAACAATTTATGACCTATCCAGAAAATATCGGAGAAATAGAAGCTATCGATGCCCTTATCAAGGACGATGCCTCGGGGGCCTTTAAGCGGCATTATCTGGACGGCATGGCCGTGTTCCGGCAAACCCTACGTCGCAAAGCAGACCAAGGCCTCAGCGCGGAGGAGTTTGCGGTTGCCGACAAGGTCATCAAGGCTTTTGAGCTCAGCGAGGTCGTATTTACGGGTTCCTGGGAAAAAGCACGCTCGGCTTAATTTTTGTTTGTTTGTAAAATTAATATTAAATTCTTGACTTATGCATACGCTTTGTGAGATGATTATAAATCATAAAACGATGGCTTTAATGCTAACATCAATTCATAACAAAAGTTAAAAAAAGGAGAAAATACTATGACAACCCCAGCTTCAGGACTCAATTACAAGCAGATAGTCGAGCAATATAATTTAGCAGTGGATGGTCTGCCGCCAGATACCAAGGGAAATGGTGAAGTGAAAGGACTGAATGATCTAATTCAGGAGCTCCTGGCAAAAGGTAAAGATGCTCCCTTAAGTCAGACTGATTTGCTGCAGCTTCAAGCCCTTATGGCCCAGCTCAGTACGGTAACCACCATATCGAGTCAGCTGATTTCTGCCCTAGCGCGTTCACTTGGGGATCTTGCAAAAAATATCTAGTAAGGCTCCGTTTGGCTCTCTTTTAGGTCGAGTCTAATGAGTATTTATTGTTATATTTCTTAGGAAACGGCCATGATATTTGTGGATCCTACAACAGGGGTATCGGGAGGAGGGACGCCTCCGGTAAACTCGGGATCAAGCGACTACGTTCCAGACAGCGGGGATCAGGCGTATTTTAAAGGACTGCTCGAGACGGGAGAGCCTGCTGACCAAAAGGTTGCCAGTGACCAGCCGGTCATCTATAAGACGTCTACGTCGCGTGTCGAGGCGGGAGCTGAAGGGAGTGATTACCTTACAGCCGATGGGACGCTCTATGATCAGGCGCATTATGAAGGGCTGATCGATACGGATAAACAAGCGGCTGTTGATGCTCAGACGGCTTTTGATAAGCAAAAATCTACCGATGACGATCTCGTTGCTGCTGCCAAAAAGGCTGCTACGGATCAAAAGGCCATCGATGACGGTCTCATTGCGGGCTATAAGACTGCTGCTGAGCAAACGTTTGGTACGGACGAGCTGGGTCAGTCTTCCCAGAAGCTAGCGAATGATCAGCTCACTGCGGCTCAGCAGATTGCAGCGGATAACCAAAAAGTATTGGCTGACAAGACAGCAGCAGCTCAGCAGCTGGGGCTTGACAACCAAGCGGCAGGGATGCACAAGTGGGGAGCCGCCATGAAAAAGGTTGCGGATGACGAGGCTATTGTGGCTGACCTGAAAGCCGCTGACACGGGGAAGGCCGCAACGGATGCGGCTCTGGCTGTTGAGCACCTGAAAGCAGCCGCAGAGCAGGCCAAAACGGATGCGGATACCTCAACAGCAAACCAGGCAGCCATTGCTAAGCAGCTGGAGCGGGATAAGCTGCTTGGGGCAGATAGGGCGGCAACCGTTAATGACCAGGTAGCCCTAGACCAGGTGGTGGCGGCGAATGCCCAGACCGCTATCGACAACGCCAATGCCAGTGACGAGAAGAAGGCCGCCGATGCCGCGCTTGGAGCCGCTCAGTTACAAGCCGCAACCAACAAGCTTGCAGCCGATCAGACAAAGACGACGGATGACACGAATATAACGGATCCCAATGCGAGTGAGGCCCTTGTAGCGGCCAATAAGGTACTGGCGGCGGCTAACCAGACGGCAGCGACTAACCAGGCCAAAGCCGATCAGACGGCCATCGAAGATGCCCAGACCGTTGTTGATCATGTGGATGCCAGTGATGAGCAAAAGCAAATAGATGCAGAGCTGGCAGCCAAGCACCAACAGGAGGCTAAGGATCAGAAAGCTATCGATGACCAAGCCATTGCGGATGCCAAGAAGGCGGTGGGTACACAGCAAGATGCAGACTTTAAAGCGGCGTTTGACAAAGCCTTTACCGATAGAATTTTTGCCGAGATGCGAGCCCAGCAACAAAAGGCTCAAGAAGACTATAAAGACGCCTTAGAAGATGACAATTAAAATATTATGGTAGATCCCCTTAGTCAATCAGGAGCCAGTGGGCTTTCCCGTTCAGCCATGAACCAAGGCACCCAAGGCGTGAGCCCGATGGAGCAGTTTCAGCGTGAAATGGGCACAAGCCAGCAGGAGTTTGGCTTTAACCAGCAGGCCCTAGCGCAATTTGCTGAGAAAAAAGAAGTAGCCCCCGATTCAGGCGTGCTGAAGTCAGCCCTCGATGCCGTCAAGGACATGGAGGCTCAGCAAGCTGAAATGAAGGAAAAGGTCTCAGGCATGAGCCCCAGCGATGCAAACAACAAGACTTACATGATGCAGATGCAGATGGACATGGCCAATCTGAGCTTCCAGGAAACCCTCATCACTAAGGTCGCAGATAAAATTTCCAGTGGCGCCCAAAAATTGATGTCTGGGCAGTAGGAATGGGAGTTTTAGCGGGTTATTTTGAGCGGGTACGGCGTCACCTTCGCGCTCGAGTGCTGTAGCACACGTCGCGCTAGGTTCCTTGTCCGCGCTCAAAATTCCTCCGCTAAAACAACCCTTCTAAAGCAGTTCGAAAAATACACCCGGATCGCGAAGCGATCTGTGGAGGCCTTAGTATAGGCTTCCCGATAGCGATTTATCTAAAATGCACTAGGTTCTGTGAAGGAAATTTTTTTGTAATAGAGGATTGATATTTTAGGGCGTGTGACCCATTAAGCTATCAACAAAACGCACATAAGGAGGCCTGAAGGGCCGGCAGATCGTAGCCCAGGGCGTAAGCCCTGGGTTTACGGTGAAAAAAGATTTAGAGCCCTACAGGGGCGACACTCGTATTCAAATTCCAAGTGCCGCCCTTACAGGGCTCCGGTTTGTTTTTCATATCAAACCCAGGGCTTACGCCCTGGGCTACGATCTGCCGGCCTTTCAGGCCTCCCAAAGTGTGGTCTTAATTATTGGTTAAATTAATAGAATTTATCAACCCTAACGGATCCATTAAAACAGGTTTTAAATTTAATTGTTCACACGCCTTAGGTTGGCTCAGATGAATAATTTTTTCTTCACAGAACCTAGCATTTTAATAAATTGCTATCGGAAAGGGGATCCTAAGGGGAGCCAGCTCCCCTTGGCCCTTTCCCTTTC
>JANYDI010000046.1 GCA_025363695.1 Opitutia bacterium | reverse complement strand
AACCTTGTTAAATATGTTCTATATATCAAATTATATGAATCGCCCCTGTAGGGCTCTAAATCTTTTTTCCATGCCAAAACCCAGGGCTAAAGCCCTGGGCTGACAAGCATTCGCCCCTGCAGGGCTCTCATTTTGTGGTTTTAATAAATAGCTAGTTAATTAGATCACACGCCCTAATTAAATCCGATCGCAAAGCGATCTGTGGGGTGCCTTGTATCACCCTACTCGATAGGCGAATTGCTGAAAATGCGTAGCATTTTCACAATTCGCCTATCGGAGGGGATCCAAGGGGCGCAAGCGCCCCTTGGCCCTTTACCCTTACCCTTTTCCCTACATCAGCCTATGTTCGCCGATTTCGAGGGTTACCAAGCATTCGGGGTCGATGCCGAGGGCTTGCGCGGCTTGATGGAGGTCGTGAAGGGCCTCGTGGTAGCCGTCGTAGGCGAGCTTGACGGTTCCGTAGTGGGCGGGGATGATATACGGAGTGTGGAGGTCCTTGAGGGCTAGGAGGGCTTCATGAGGGTCCATATGGTGGCTGGCCATAAACCAGCGGGGTTTATAGGCGCCTATGGGTAAAATGGCGACGCGCATGGGGCCATATTTGGCATGGAGGTCACGGAAATGCGGGCCATAGGCGGTATCTCCGGCAAAATAAATGGGGGCGGCTTGGGCCGTTTGGATGACAAAGGAGCCCCAAAGGGCGCGGTTGCGGTCCCAACCTTTACGAGAAGACCAATGTATTGCTGGTTCTATGTTGATGCGCACGTTTGGCGTGAGGGCCATGCTCTCGCCCCAATTGTAGGCTTTTATGGACCTAAAAAACCGCTCATTACCCAAGGGCGCGATGACTTTGGGGACATCCCGCTCGTAAAGGCGTGTGAGCGTAGGCAGGTCCATGTGGTCGTAGTGGTTGTGGCTGAGCAAAACGCAGTCAATCCGAGGCAGGACCTTCCAAGGGATGCCGGGTGGGTGTACGCGTCGAGGTCCTAGGAGGCCAAAAGGGCCTGCGCAAGGAGACCAAAAGGGGTCCGTCAGGATGTTTACTCCCTGCGTTTGAATGAGAAAGGTGGAATGCCCCACCCAGCAGATGCGTAGATTTTCCTCCTTTACGCGTCGTGGAGGGGTGTCACAAAAACGGTTGGCCATGCGCTTAGGCCACACCGATTTATCGCGTTCAAAACGCCAGCGCAAAAACGCCCCAAGCCCTGAAGCTTTGGGTTGCCCAGGGTTAAAAAAACGCTTTCCATCAAAATGCTCCATAAAGCTGTCCCGTTAAGACAGGTTCTAAAGCAGCTTCTTGGATTTGTAAAGGGAATAGATGCAGCCAAAAAATAGGAGTCCAAAAGTTACGGTCAAAGAGAGCATGGGCGGAAACTTTTCTATCCCCATCCAATCGGATATAAACATTTTTGATCCTATAAAAATCAGGACCATAGCTAGGGAAAACTTGAGATAATGAAAGCGATCCATCATCGAAGCCAAAGCAAAATACAAAGCCCGTAAGCCTAAAATGGCAAAGATGTTGCTGGTATAAATGAGATAGGGATCTTTGGTGATTGTAAAAATCGCAGGAATGCTATCCAGCGCAAAAACAAGATCCGTAAACTCTATCAGTATGAGAGCGACCAATAAAGGGGTCATAAAGAGATAGGATTTTTTCGTACTTGGATCCGTTTGTAATGTTAAAAATTTTTGATCCTTGATTTCTTTTGTGATTCGAAAATATTTGCGCATCCATTTTAATAGAGGGTTTTTGCTTATATCTT
Source organism: Opitutia bacterium (assembly GCA_025363695.1). Taxonomy (GTDB): domain Bacteria; phylum Verrucomicrobiota; class Verrucomicrobiia; order Opitutales; family JANYDI01; genus JANYDI01. The sequence goes on along the minus strand of JANYDI010000046.1, from coordinate 4,047 downwards.
TTTTTTGTTCAGAGATAAAAAACATTTTAACTCCGGTAAAAACCATAAAGGCTGAAAACACATAAAGGATCCAACTAAATTGATTTATGAGCTGGGTCCCCAAGGCAATCATAAGACCACGCAGAACAATGACGCCTAAGATTCCCCAAAAAAGGACGCGATGCTGGTATTTGAGGGGGATGGACAGGCTTGAGAAAATTAAAGAAATTAAAAAAATATTATCCAAAGCGAGGGATTTTTCTACCAAAAACCCCGTCAAATACTCAGCAAAACTCTGAAGGCCCAATTGACTCCAAATCCATAAACCAAACAAAAAAGCCATTGTTATGTAAAAGGCACTCATCCATAGGCTTTCTTTGATGCCTATCTTTTTTTCTTTCCGATGAAACAGTCCTAAATCTAAAGTCAATAAGATAAGGACGACACCAAGAAATAGAATCCACATCCAAATGGGCTTGCTCAAAAGAGGCCTCCGGGGTTGTTGCTTAAGTATAGCATGATATATTTAAAGCATATGGACAGGGGCGGGTAATATCAAGATATATGTTTAATGAATCGCCCCTGTAGGGCTCTGGTTTGTTTTTTACCGTAAACCCAGGGCTAAAGCCCTGGGCTGACATCCTTCGCCCCTTCAGGGCTCTCATTTTGTGGTTTTAATAAATAATTATATTATCAATTGAGGACACATCCTAAGCAAAAAAATCGATCGCGAAGCGATCTGTGGGGGCCTTAGTATAGGCTTCCCGATAGCGATTTACTTAAAATGCGCTAGCATTTTAATAAATCGCTATCGGAAAGGGGATCCTAAGGGGAGCTAGCTCCCCTTAGCCTCTACCTTTACTCCATCGAACAAATCTCGCCATGATGTTCGAAGGCGATAAGGGCATCGACGATGCGAAGGGCCTCGTTCACACTCCTCCCTAGGGTCATGTTGTTGACGACGCTGTGCTGGACGATGCCGTGCTTGTCGATGAGGAACAGGCCGCGATAGGCGACGCGTTCGCCCTCGGTTTCGAGCTCACCGGCTTCATTGAGCCAGCAATCACCTGAGAGCACGCCATAGCTGTGGGCTATGGCCTTGCTTGCGTCGGAGACAATGGGGTAGCTAACGCCTTGGGCGCCGCCTTGTTCCTTGGGTGTTTGGACGAAGGCCTTGTGGCAGTAGTCGCTGTCGGTGGAACAGGCGATGACTTGCACGTGGCGGTCCTCAAAGTCTTTGAGGCGTTTCTGAAAGGCATGGAGTTCCCTTGGGCAGACAGGACTGAAGTCCTTGGGATAAAAAAACAGCACAATGTAGCGCTTGTCTAAAAACTGCGATAGGCTAAAGCCCTCGACAATTTTGCCGTTGATAACGGCCTTGGCTTTGAAATCAGGAGCTGGTTTTCCGATAAGAGTCATAGTCCCTACACTATGGTAGGGGATTTGTCCTAAAGTCAAACGACAAAAAAGATTTTTTAGTAGTCAAGGGCAAAATTTTGTGATACAATGGGGGCCGTTAGAATCTGTTTTTTTAGCTTAACCATGAATAAATCTTCGAAGCTTCCTTGCGTCACCTTTGTGTGTACAGGCAATATTTGCCGCAGTCCTATGGCTGAACAGTTGCTCAAGACGGCCCTGGACAAAGATGCTGAGCTTAGAGGAGCTTTTTGCGTGTGTTCGGCGGGCACAGGAGCCTACGATGGCGGCTCGGCCTCGAGGCATTCCGTAGATGCCTTGGCTGAGCGGGGTTTGGCGCTCCATGAGCATAAAAGCCAAAAAATTACGCAGGCCCTTATGGAGGCTTCCGTAGCTGTTTTTTGCATGACCGAAGGCCATAGGCGCGACTTGCAGTTGGCTTTCCCGAATTGCAAAACCCCGATTTTGCTGATGCGAGAGCTTATGGCCTCCGGGACGCATCCTGAGATTGGGGACCCTTTTGGCGCCGGCTTTACCACCTATTCAGCCTGTCGGGATGCCATTGAGCAAGCTATTCCCTCCATTGTACAGTTTTTAAAGCGGCAAAAGCAGCCTTCAGCCGACGTTCGGGTTGTGAGTGTTGGCTGTGATCATGGAGCCCGTGAGCTCAAGGATGCCTTGGCGGCTTTCCTGAGAGAACAGCATTTTACGGTGATCGACCATGGTACCCATAGCGATGAGTCCGTGGACTATCCCGATTTTGCTCAAAAAGTGGGCCACGATGTTGCCTGCGGAAAGGCGCACTACGGCGTTTTGGCCTGTCGAACGGGCATAGGCATCAGCATCAGCGCCAATAAAATCCCGGGTGTACGCGCCGCTGTGGTGCACAATGCCTTAGATGCCAAGCTGTGCCGTGAGCACAACGATGCCAACGTGATTTGCTTTGGATCCGCCCATGATACGGTGGATCAAGTCAGGCACTACTTAAGCATTTTTATGAAAACGCATTTTGCCGGCGGGCGTCATACTCAGCGTATCGAAAAAATTAAAAAACTGGAGGCCAACTTATGACCTTGTCCGATTACCTCCCGGTGTTGATACAGTTTGTCTTGGCCTTCACGATGGCCATAGCCATTTTAGCGCTCAGTGCCCTTTTGGGCCAAAAGAGCCGTCGCAGTGCCATTAAGGACAGCCCTTACGAGTGCGGTATGCTGCCCATAGGGCCGGCCCATCCGAAGTTTTCTGTTAAATTTTACCTGGTCGCCATGCTCTTTATCCTCTTCGACATCGAGATCGTCTTCCTGCTCCCCTGGTGTCTGATTCTGCGCGAAAGCCTTGCACAGCAACTCCCTGTCGTTCTCCCAGGCCTCTTCTTTATCTTCCTGCTGAGCCTGGGCCTCCTCTACGAATGGAAACGCGGCGCTTTAAGGTGGGGCTAAGGGGCGCTTGCGCCCCTTAGGATCCCCTACAGGTAGCGATTTTTAAAAATGCAGAGCATTTTATAAAAATCGCTACCTGGCAGGCATACTAAGCCCCCTCCGGATCGCGAAGCGATCAAAGAATGCTTTGTTGTCCGATCGCGAAGCGATCTGTGGGGTGCCTTAGGGCGTGTGATCAATTAAGCTTAAAACCTGTTTTAATGGATCCGTTAGGGTTGATAAATAATTATTTAAAAACAAACCACAAAATGGGAGGCCTGAAGGGCCGAAGGATGATAGCCCAGGGCTAGGGTGTTAATTCTGATGCTATTTTTGCCTCTTAAAATCACATGGATCTAAGTTGTTTATCAATAACAATCCACAAAATGAGAGCCCTGAAGGGGCGAATGATGGATAGCCCAGGGCGACTCTTGGGTCGCCCTGGGTTCTGGTAGGTAGAGATTTAGAGCCCTGCAGGGGCGATTCTCAAAGCCCATATGTAGCGTATATTTTGAAAGATTTATTGCAATAGTTTATTGATTTTAAGATAAATTTGATACCTTTTAAGAATCGCCCCTGTAGGGCTCTGGTCTTTTTTCACAGCAAACCCTGGGCTATCCATCATTCGCCCCTTCATGGCTCTCATTTTGTGGTTTGTTATTGATAAACCCTATTAATTCAACTACTAATCAAGCCACACTATGGGAGGCCTGAAGGGCCGGCATATGGACAGCCCAGGGCGTAAGCCCTGGGTTTGCGGTAAAAAAAGATTTTGAGCCCTGCAGGGGCGACACTCGTATTCAAATTTTTAGTGCCGCCCTTACAGGGCTCCGGGTTATTTTCCATCCCGAACCCAGGGCTTACGCCCTGGGCTACGATATGCCGGCCTTTCAGGCCTCTTTAAGTGTGGTTTAAATAGACAAGTACACAAGCCTAATGAGGTTATGCAAGAACTCTATTAAGATATATCAAATTTATCTAAAAATTAACTATGGGCAATATATCAGGTTTAATGAATTGCCCCTTCAGGGCTCTCATTTTGTGGTTTTTAATAAATAGTTATATTATTAATTGGTCACACGCCCTAATTTACCCGATCGCGAAGCGATCTACCGTCTAGATAGTCAAGAGTAAAAGTCTAAAATTCATAATTTTCTTGGTAAAGTTTGTTGTTTTTTATCATGGAATTTAAGCACACTACCATTTTGCGCATAACGGCAACCAGTGCAACTTT
>JANYDI010000021.1 GCA_025363695.1 Opitutia bacterium | reverse complement strand
CTAAAATGCGCTAGCATTTTAGAAAATCGCCCATCGGAAAGGGGATCCAAGGGGAACTTGTTCCCCTTGGCCCTTTACTTCATTATGAACACCGCCTACTTAGAGCTCAATGGAAAACGCTACGCTTTGCCGGTTCTTGTGGGGACGCAGGGGGAGCTTGGGGTAGATATTCGGGATTTGCGTAAAAACGCAGGTTGCGTTACCTACGACCCGGGCTATGGCAATACGGCCTGTTGTCGAAGTGCGATTACTTTTGTCGATGGCCAAAAAGGTATTTTGAGGCATCGTGGGTACCCGATTGAGTGGCTGGCTGAGCACTGTAATTTTTTACAAGTTGCCCAGCTGATTATTTATGGTGAGCTGCCCAATGCCGCTCAGTACGCTGAGTTTGATGAGCGCCTGAAGGCCTGTGTGGCTGTGCATGACGGGATTTTCCTTGTTGCTCAAGGGGTCCCCTGTGCGAGCAGCCCTATGGCTGTTCTTTCGGCGCTGCTGAGCGCTTTGGGGTGTTATCATCCGGATCTTTCGGTCAACAATCGTGAGCAAGAGCTGGCTCAGCTTGATACCTTGGTGAGCGTTTTGATGTCTAAGGTGCGCACGCTTGCGGCCCTTTGTTACCGTAAAAAGCAAGGGCTTCCGCTTATTTATCCCCGGCCAGACTTGGGTTATGCAGAGCATTTTTTGCATCTGTTTTTTTCCGAAAGCTCCTACGAGGCCAGTCCTGCCCTGGCGCGGGCGCTGGACCTTATTTTTTTGCTCCATGCCGATCATGAGCAAAACTGCTCTACCGCGACGCTGCGCATGGTGGGCTCCAGCGGCTCCAACGTGTTTGCCTGCGTTTCCGCAGCCGTCAATGCCCTCTGGGGCCCCCTGCATGGCGGGGCCAATGTTCGCGTGTGTCAGATGCTCGAGGCCATTCATGCCAGCGGGGAAGACGGTAGTCGTTTTATCGAAGCGGCGAAATCAGGCAAGGCCCCCCTTGTAGGCTTTGGGCATCGTGTGTACAAAAACTATGATCCACGAGCTCAAATCCTTAAAAAGGTCTGCAAAACCCTTCTGGCTCAACAGGATAAGGCCGACCCCTTATTGGAAATCGCTCAATACCTAGAAGCCAAAGCGCTCGAAGATCCTTATTTTATCGAACGCAAGCTTTATCCCAATGTCGACTTCTATAGCGGTATCCTCCTAAGGGCCATCGGCATCCCGCTGGAATTCTTTCCCGTCATCTTCGCCATAGGTCGCATGCCCGGCTGGATCGCTAACTGGGTCGAGCTCACCCAAGACGACGGCCGCATCTCCCGCCCCCGACAAATTTATGTAGGGCAGGGGGTAAGGAGTTAAGGAGCTAAGGGGCGCTTGCGCCCCTTAGAATCCCCTATAGGGTGCGATTTTACGAAATACTGCGTATTTCGATAAAATCGCACCCTGGTAGGAAATGCCAAGGCCCATTCTGGCAGGCCTTGCGGGACAACAGAACCGGCCGCGAGGGATAAGTAGGGGATTTTGAGCTTCAGGCAAGGAAGGGAAGTGCGTAGCGCACTACGGTGCGTGAGTCACTTCCATTCCGCAGCATCAAGCCAAAATACCCTGCTTATCCAGCAATTAAACTACGCAACTTCTCTGCATCCTGGTGAAAAACGCGTATGCCTTCGGAGAGTTTTTCGGTGGCCATGGCCTCTTCGTTGAGCATCCAGCGGAAGCGCGCTTCATCGACGCGGATTTCCTGGATGGGCTGAGCTTTTGCATGGGCTAGGGAGAGCTTGGGGACTACGGGGTCCGTGGAGGTGCTGAGTTCCTCGAGGAGTTGCGGGCTGATGGTGAGTAAGTCGGAGCCCACAAGGCCCAGGATTTGCCCTACATTACGGAAACTGGCGCCCATGACTTCGGTGGTATAGCCGAAGTACTTAAAGTAGTTATAAATCGTGGTTACAGAAGCCACACCTGGGTCGTTGTCGGCTGTGTAGTCTTTGCCTGTTGATTTTTTGTACCAATCAAGAATACGGCCAACAAAGGGAGAGATGAGGGTGGCTCCGGCTTGGGCGGAAGCAATCGCTTGTCCAAGGCCAAACACGAGGGTCATGTTGCAATGGATGCCTTCCTCTTCTAGGATACGAGCGGCTTGGACGCCTTCCCAGGTGGTAGCCAGCTTGATGAGTACGCGTTGGCGGGCGATGCCCTTTTTTTCATAAAGCGCGATGAGGCTTCGGGCTTTGGCGAGGCTGGCCTGGGTATTAAAGGATAGGGAAGCATCGACTTCGGTGGAGACGCGGCCAGGGACGATTTGCAAAATTTGGCAGCCCAGGGAAACCAGCAGCTCATCCATAATCGCTTCCTGGACATGAGGATCCGAAAGCGCCTTGTGTTTATGGGCTTCTAAGGATTTTTTGAAAAAGGCGGCGTATTGCGGTAATTGAAGGGCCTTAAGCACCAAACTGGGATTGGTAGTGGCATCCTGAGGGTGATAGGCCTTCATGGATTCAAAATCACCCGTGTCGGCAACGATACGCGTGTACTTCCTGATCTGATCTAACTGGCTCTGCTTCATGGTCCCTATTATAGAGGTTGTATCTTTAAAAATCAATAAAGAAATTAATTTTTGTTGACTTTTTTTGGTTTTTTTAGGAGCATCAAAGCAGTGTTCTGTGAAGTTTTTTCAGGAGAAATCGGAATCTAATAAGCTGTTATTATTATGAAAAGTAAACTATTTATACTCATGGCTGTTCTGCCTTTATTGAGCTACGCTGCCACCGCCACGACGACGACTACCGTGACGACGGCTAAGGTTGGCGCTAAGGCTAGTGCCAAGGGCCTAACGCCAGCGCAGTTGGCTAAGCAGAAGGCTGACTTGGCCAAGAAAAAAGCGGACTTGGCCAAACAGAAGGCTGACTTGGCAAAGAAAAAGGCTGCAGCTCCAAAAAAGACAGGACGCTTTGCCGTTAAGAAGCAAGCGGTCAAGAAAGAGGTCAAAGCCATTAAGGCCGAAACTAAGGCTACTATTAAAGACGCCAAAGTAACGGCCAAAACGGCCATCAAGGACGTAAAGACCGCTGCTAAAACGACTCCTAAGCCAGCAGCGCCTAAACCGGTCTTGAAGTAAGCAACTACTCCCATGGCTCATACACTCCCCAAGCTCGCTTACTCCTATGATGCCCTGGAGCCGCATTTCGATGCGCGCACTATGGAGATCCATCATACGCGGCATCACCAAACCTACCTTACTCGCCTGAATGCTGCGCTAGAAGGTTTGCCTCAGTTAGCTGATTTACCGATCGAAGTGCTGCTGGCGCAACTGGAGAGCGTTCCCGAAGGGCGACGTATAGCCGTCCGCAATCATGGCGGTGGGCACGCCAACCACAGTTTTTTTTGGACCCTATTAACCCCCGGAGGCGCCAAGGCACCGCAAGGGGAACTCGCTAAGGCGATAGATCTTGCCTTTGGGAGTTTTGAAGCCTTTAAAGAAGCCTTCACCAAGGCCGCACTGGATCGCTTCGGCAGTGGCTGGGCATGGCTGTGCCGGGACCACAGCACCGGAGAGCTTTTTATCACCTCCACGGCCAATCAGGACTCCCCCCTCATGACGGGAGTTGTCCACCATCCTGGAACCCCCCTCATCGGTCTGGATGTCTGGGAGCATGCCTATTACCTCCTGTACCAAAACCGTAGGCCGGACTATGTTGCGGCCTTTTGGAGTGTAGTAAACTGGAGTGTGGTAGAAAAGTGCTTTAGTGTTGAAGGTTAAGGAGTTAAAGGGCTAAGGGGCGCTTGCGCCCCTTAGGATCCCCTTTCCGATAGCGATTTTGCAAAATACTACGTATTTTGGCAAAATCGCTATCGGGAAGCCTATACTAAGCCCCCCACAGATCGCTTCGCGATCGAGGGCGGTTGATATAATTATTTATTTAAAACGCACATAAGGAGGCCTGAAGGGCCGGCATATCGTAGCCCAGGGCGTAAGCCCTGGGTCCAGAATCAAAAACAAACCAGAGCCCTGTAAGGGCGGCACTCAGAATGTGAATAGGAGTGCCGCCCCTGTAGGGCTCAAAAAAATTTCACCCGTAAACCCAGGGCTTACGCCCTGGGCTATCCATCATTCGCCCCTTCAGGCCTCCTTAAGTGCGTTTTGATAAATGCTTAGATTAATAGGGTTTATCAACAACAAACCACAAAATGAGAGCCCTGCAGGGGCGAATGCTTGTCAGCCCAGGGCTTTAGCCCTGGGTTTTGGTAGGTAGAGATTTAGAGCCCTACAGGGGCGATTCATTAAACCTGATATATTGCCCATAGTTAATTTTTAGATAAATTTATGTATTTTAATGAATCGCCCCTGTAGGGCTCTGGTTTATTTTTTACCGTAAACCCAGGGCTAGGGTGTTAATTCTGATGGTATTTTTGCTTTTAAAAATCACATCAAAATAATCGTATTGTATTTTTTATATAACAACAAAACGCACTATGGGAGGCCTGAAAGGCCGGCAGATACGTAGCTCAGGGCGTAAGCCCTGGGTTTACGGATGAAAAAGAGATTTTGAGCCCTACAGGGGCGACACTCGTATTCACGTTCTGAGTGCCGCCCTTACAGGGCTTCGGTTTATTTTCCATCCCGAACCCAGGGCTTACGCCCTGGGCTACGATATGCCGGCCCTTCAGGCCTCCTTAAGTGTGGTTTGATGATAGACTTAGACCCATGCGATTTTTAAAGGTAAAAATAGCATCAGAATTAACACCCTAACCCAGGGCTTACGTCCTGGGCTATCCATCATTCGTCCCTTCAGCCCCCTACGCCAAGGCTTCGGCGCGCCAAGGGGCTCTCATTTTGTGGTTTGTTTTTAAATAATTATTTATCAACCCTAACGGATTCACTAAAACAGGTTTTAAACTTAATTGATGACACGCCCTAAATTCGATCCCGTAGGGATCGAGAGGAGGGGCTTAGTATGTCCTATCAGGGTGCGATTTTACCGAAATACGCAGTATTTCGTAAAATCGCACCCTATAGGGGATCCTAAGGGGCACCAGTGCCCCTTAGCCCTTTTTTTGTAAACAACCTTCTTTATCAATAGTTACCCTTACTACATTATGTATCAGGGTGCCCTTATGTTTTCGGAAGCCCTGGCCCAGGCTGCGGCACAGATGCGTGAGGATGGGCGTTGGGGTGCTTAGCAGGCTGGTGTACTGGGGGTCAAAGCCGCGTTGGGCAGCAAAGGGGTGGAGTAGGCCGGGGGTATCGTAGTCGGGGTCGAGGGTGACCAGGAGTAGGTGGGTGTCGGAGGGCTTGGCTTGGAGTTCTTTTTGGAGTTCAAGAAAATGGCGTAGCGTGGCTGGGCACATTTCAGGGACGCTGCAGCGTGTAAAAAAGAAACTCAGGACCAGCGTTTTACCTAAAAAATGCTGCAGATCGACAAAGGTGCCCTCTGAATCATAAAAGGGAAAATTGGGGACTTTTTGACCTGGGCGCAGGTTTTTTTTAGTAATATTTTGAACAAAGGCTTCCATAATCGCTTCTTCTTCAGGACGCCGAGGCCAGAGTTGGTCGACCCAAAGCTGTCCTTCGCTGGTAAAAAAATGCCCACGTAGGTCTGTATTGGGGAGGGCCAGGGATACATCTTCAGGAGCAATCCATACGCTTAGGGTTTCTTGCCCGCGTAGGACTTGAAAACTGCCTGCATCCTCGTTGGGCTGCAAGAGCTTAAAGGCTTCCAAGGTAAACAAGGCCGGTGTTTCGGGCGTGGTCGTGCTTTTTTTTGAAAAAAGGGTGTAACTCATAGCGCCCCAAAAGGTTAGGAAAATCAGCAGGTGTAAATATAAAAAACGTTGCATAAGCGCTTGACATCGGCGTAGTACCCTGCTTTTCTAGAGACCTCCCCCAGTAATGTGGGTTGGTAGCTCAACGGCAGAGCAGTGGCCTTTTAAGCCATAGGTTGTGGGTTCGAATCCCTCCCAACCCACCAAGTCTTTTTCTTTTTTTTTGTTGGAAAGGACGATGGCTCTAATAAGAACAAAGATTGTGAGTCTTGCAACGAAAATACAACGGGGTCTAAAAAGACAAAAAAGTATTTTTCTAAAGAAACACCCAAAGGCGTCGTTCTTTATGAGCAAGGGATTGGCAGCGCTCCGTAGGGAGGCTTGAGCCAAAACCAAAACCCCAATGAAAAGTGAAAACTATGACTCTCGCAACAAAAACACACTTCAAACAACTCTTTACCTATGCGTTCTTGAGCCTCTTGACCTCGGCTGTCATGGCGTATCCTCCTTCACAAAGACCAGGCGGCGGTAGCGGCTCTACGCTTTCGGATTACGATGAATCCGATAGCGCTGAGCTTGGCAGCGGTCCTAGTCGGCCTGGCAGTGGGTCTGGCACGGGAACGGGTGCTTCCGAAGATGAAGAAGGCGATGAAGAAGACAGCGAAGGCAAAACGCTTACGCGTCGTACGAACCTAGGCAGCCCGAAGCCTCCGTCTTCTGGGGGTTCTGGTTCTGGTAGTAATTAAAACAGGTTCTAAGGATGGCCCCATTGGCTTTGAATGCTATTTTGTCCTAGACACGGCACTGCTGGATCCATTATATGGTGTCTATGAGAGCCTTGCTCTTATGAAAAAACTACAAGTATGAAAAACAAAATAGCCTTCAAAAATATATTAGCCCTTATGGTCCTGTGTTCGGCCGGTTTAGGTGTTGCCACAAGCGTTTACGCTGCAGAAGAAACATCCAGCCCTGAAACGAGCAAGCCCAGCGACAAAACTTCAGACGACAAAGGTACGGCAGAGCCAAAGCCTGTCTCGGAAGAAAAGAAGTAAGCGTTCGCTGCTACCCCTGCGTTCATGAAGGCACTTCGGTTTTAACGGAGTGCCTTTTTTTTGTTATTCTAGAGTTGCTATTGGAAGGGCGTTGTCGTAAAATGGGAGGATAAGAGCCATGGAACCCTTACTGCAGCAACGCCAAGAACAATCGCTTTACTTGGCTCCTCAGTTAAGACAGTCGCTAGAAATTCTTCAGGCGGCTACGCTGGATTTGAGCCAAAAGATCGCTGAAGAGCTGCAAACCAACCCCGTTTTGGAGGAGCTTCCGACCGATGTGCTGTCTGTGGAGCAGCCGGATTTGCCCAAGACGCAAGCCTACGAGGACCAAGAATTGCAGATGGGCCGGGAGTTCGGCAACCCCGACGCTTGGGAGCAAGAATGGGAAGACTACCGCCGTATTGAACGCCAAAGCATGACCTATGGCGATGTTCGGCAGATGACGGAGCGCCGAGAGCACCTCTTTAACAGCGTGGTGGAAGAGGTCTCGCTCCAAGAGCATTTGATGCAACAAGTGCGCCTAGGCACGCATCCGGAAGGCGTGCTCCGAGGGCTACCCATGCTCATAGGCAGTTTGGATGACAGGGGGTTTTTGCTGCTTTCGGAAAAAACGGACTCACTAGAAGTTTTAGCCCAGGCAGCCCATGTCTCGCTGGAATCGATGCAAGCAGCCCTCCTGGTTTTGCAAGGGCTGGACCCGATAGGTCTGGGAGCTGGCTCCTTACAGGAGTGCCTGCTCATCCAACTGCGGGCGCAAGGAGCAGAGGCTACTTTAGCAGCGACGATTTTACGGGATCACTTTGATTTATTGTTACGACACAAGCTCTTAGAGGTGGCCCGAGCTACGCACGCCACTTTGGAGGCCGTGCGTGAGGCCTTGGAGCTCATTGCCACTTTGGATCCTGCGCCAGGACGCTCCTTTACGCCGGATAGCAACCAAGTCATTATGCCCGATGTTCGCATCGTCAAGCAAGAAGGTCAATGGGTTGTGCAGCTCAATGAAACCTATCTGCCGCGTCTGCGGCTAAGCCCGGCCTACAAGCGCTTGGCGTCTGAAATCCGCCTAGGTCAAGCCGATAGGCGCTACCTGCAAGACAAAATCCGCGCCGCACGGCTGTTGATCGAAGCCATTGAAGACCGTCAAAAAACCCTCAGACGCCTCAGTCAGCAAATCCTCGATAGGCAAAAAGACTTCTTCGAGCACGGCGTCTCGCACCTGCGACCCATGACCATGAACCAAATGGCAGAAGTCCTCGGCGTCCACGAAACCACCATCAGCCGCGCCTTGGCCAATAAGTATCTAGAAAGCCCTCGCGGCCTCTATCCATTAAAATACTTTTTTACCTCCGGCTACCAAACCGATTCTGGCCAAAGCGTTTCCAATGCCAGCGTCAAGGAACGCGTCACGCAGCTCATTGAATCCGAATCCTCCGAAAACCCCTACAGCGATCAGGAAATCGTCGAGCTCTTTGCCCAGGACGGCATCACCCTGGCACGCCGTACCATCGCCAAGTACCGCAAGGAGCTAAGGATATTGCCGTCGCATTTGAGGAAAAGGTTCTAAGGGGGGTTTGGGGGGCCTTAGCGTTGAAAGGGAAAAGGAAAAGTAAAGGGCCAAGGGGCGCTTGCGCCCCTTAGGATCCCCTACAGGTAGCGATTTTTAAAAATGCGATGCATTTTATAAAAATCGCTACCTGGGAGGGAGATACTAAGGCCTCCCTCTCGATCCCTTCGGGATCGAATTTACGGGTAATATAATTTTTGGGGCTGACACCTAATAATGTTTTTTGAGAAGAGATTTTAGATCCTTGAGAAGGAGTTTTGGTGAGCCTAAATTAAAGCGCCATTCGCACTCTTTCAAGAACAAATGAAAATGAGATCGGCAAATTCCGTTGTAAG
>JANYDI010000020.1 GCA_025363695.1 Opitutia bacterium | reverse complement strand
CTTACAACGGAATTTGCCGATCTCATTTTCATTTGTTCTTGAAAGAGTGCGAATGGCGCTTTAATTTAGGCTCACCAAAACTCCTTCTCAAGGATCTAAAATCTCTTCTCAAAAAACATTATTAGGTGTCAGCCCCTAAATTTATCTAAAAATTAACCATGGGCGATATATCAGGTTTAATGAATCGCCCCTGTAGGGCTCTAAATCTTTTTTCCATACCAAAACCCAGGGCTAAAGCCCTGGGCTGACAAGCATTCGCCCCTTCAGGGCTCTCATTTTGTGGTTTCAATAAATAGTTACATCGTTAATTGAGGACACACCCTAATTTGGCTCAGATGATTTTTTCTTCACACGCCCTAATAACTATATCACCCTACATCTCCGATCGCAAAGCGATCTGTGGGGGCCTTAGTATAGGCTTCCCGATAGCGATTTATTATAAATGCGTTAGCATTTTAATAAATCGCTATCGGAAAGGGGATCCTAAGGGGAGCGAGCTCCCCTTGGCCCTTAAAACTCCTAAATCCCTCTCAATGCACCCCTCAACACCTCATCTAGCGACCCCAGCTTATTCATCAAGGGTGTCATAAAGTCTACATTACGGACATCGTGCATAGTCAGCTCGTAGTGGATGGGGAACTCGCGAACGAGGGGCTCGGGATGCCCTAGGTAGTCCACGAGCACTACCTTGTCCAGCGAGATCTGGCATTCCCCGATCACAAACAGACACGGTGCCTCAGCTTGAGCCGATTGAGTGAGGGTGAGCGAAAACGAGACCTTCGTTTGATCGGAAGCCCCGCCGGATAAAATGCGGTTCAGAAAGACTTGAGTATTGATGGCTCCCTTACTATTGCGCACCACCGTGAGCGTAGGGATGTCGATGCGCACTCTTTTGATCAGCAACTCTTTTTTGTTGTTTAAAAAGGGCTTACCCAAGGTAATTTCAAAGGCGCGCATGTCGAGAAAATCTTTTTTCTGAAAATCGCTGCTGTTAGCGATAAACACCGGAGATAATCGCAATTTTGTACTTATTGGGTCGATAAATAAAAACCGAGATCGGCAATCAAAGTGCGTGATGCTGTCGACAAAATAGTTCAAGGCCCTCGGTGCCATGAAGGCCAGCCCGAGCCACAGGGTGCCCAAAGAAAGCATCACCGCAAGGAACACGGTGACGAAAAGCTTCCGGAGCAAACGCAAAAAATAGCCAAGCATGATAAACCCATAATAAACGCATTAAACGCGCAGATCAAGAAAAAACAACATAGCTCTAATTTATCAAAAAATCAAAGCGACATATACTTTATGAAGAAAATATACGCATTTATGAAAGTGCTAGCACTCACGGTAGCGGTATTTAACCCCTTTATCGGGACCCATGCAAGTCCTACGTATCCTGATGAAGAAACCACTACGAACCATGAAACCCCCCAGCAAACCTTGATACTCAAAGAAGGCGATGACCAGCAGACCATTACAAGTATAACGAGCAATGTTTTCAAGGGCGGTATCAAAAAAGTCGTTGTACTTCAATGTGTTGAGCTTACTAACTACTCACTTAAAGTCATCCCCCTGGTCTTCCAGCTCACAACCCTCGTTATTGAAGAATGCCCTGGCCTCACAGACAGGACCCTAGAATCTATCGCTAAATGCCCGTCACTAACCACCCTGCGCCTCAAACGCTGCCGGCAAATAACGGACAGGGGCATCGAACACCTAGGGCTACTGCACGCCCTAAACAGCCTTAATTTATCGCATACCTGGCGCCTGGGTGGCAGAGCGTTTCTCGCCTTTTCCGGAGTCCCGCTTAAAGAACTGAATTTAACAGGATGCTACAACCTGGAGGAAATCGCCTACTGGTACCTTTCGAACATCCATAGCTTGGAAACCTTGGTTTTGGATGGCTGCTCCAGGGTGGAAGCCAGGGATCTGATTCACTTGACCCAGCTTAAGCACCTTGAAACCCTGTCTTTGGCCTGTTGCTATCAACTCACGCCCACAGTGCTCTTAATTTTGAGAGCCCTTCCTGAGCTCAGAAGTCTGAATATATCTGAAAATCATAACATATCCATTGATCACCTAAGAGCTTTCCTATGTATTTATGAGGGCGTTTTAATTCCCTCGCTCAGGGAACTCAACCTGTCCTTGTGCTCGCAAATCTGTCCCAATGCCCTAAAGCGCTTCAAAGAAAATAATAGTGCTTGCTACATCATCCACACCTTACCCGGAAAATCAGGTCAAGCCCAACAGCGAAAGCCCAGTGCTCTAGCTACGGAAATTTTATAAGATTGACAAGAAAGGCCCTATTGCGGCATATACTCAAGCTATGTTTGTAGACGAAGTGAGGGTCACCCTTAAAGCCGGCGACGGTGGCCACGGCTGCCTAAGCTTTTTGCGCGAAAAATATAAGCCCAATGGCGGACCCAATGGCGGCGATGGCGGCAAAGGCGGCGATTTGTATATTTTTTGCGATGACAACGCCAGCGACCTCTGTGCCTACCAATTTCAAGCCCACTGGAGGGCTGAAAATGGTGAGCCTGGCCGCGGCAGCGAACAATACGGAAAGCAGGGCAAAGACTGCGTGCTGCTCATGCCCCCAGGCACCTTGGTTTACGATGAAGACAAAGAAGTCTGCTTAGCCGAGCTCACCGAAAAAGGCCAAAAAATCCTCCTACTCCAAGGCGGCAAAGGCGGCAAGGGCAATATCCATTTTAAATCCTCGGTAAATCAAGCGCCCAGGCGCACGGAACCGGGTGAACTTGGCCAAGGCGGCACCTTCAATCTGGTCCTAAAAACCATAGCCACCGTCGGACTTGTTGGCTTTCCTAATGCCGGCAAATCCTCGCTGACCAACGCCCTCACGCAAGCTCAACGTAAAATCGGCGCCTACCCCTTCACCACCCTCAACCCCAGCGTTGGCATCATTCTTTACCAAGACAGCTACCAAAGGCTCTCCATTGCCGACATCCCCGGTCTCATCGAAGGCGCGCATGAAGATCGCGGCCTAGGGCATCGATTTTTACGCCATATTGAACGTTGCCACGTATTGCTCTTTGTCATAGACATGGCCGGCGAGGACACCCGCAACCCCCTCAAAGACTACAACACCCTCATCGAGGAACTCAGGCGCTACTCTCCCGAATTCGCCACCAAGCCCTGTATGATCGCCGCCAATAAAATGGACCTCCCAGAAGCCAAGGAGCATCTCAAGGCCTTCAAAAAAGCCGTCTCCCTGCCCGTCTACCCCATCTCCTGCCTCAGCGGCGAAGGCCTCCCGGAGTTGAAGAAGGCGCTGCAGCCGTTTGCGGTTTATTAGGTTTGAGGGGAAAGGCTAAGGAAGGCTAAGGGGCGCTTGCGCCCCTTAGGATCCCCTTTCCGATAGCGATTTATTAAAATGCTAGCGCATTTTAGATAAATCGCTATCGGGGAAGGATATACTAAGGCCTCCACAGATCGCTTCGCGATCCGGGTGTGCTTTTCGAACTAGGGCGTGTGATCAATTAACTAAGCTTAAAACCACAAAATGAGAGCCCTGAAGGGGCGAATGATGATAGCCCAGGGCTAGGGTGTTAATTCTGATGTTATTTTTGCCTTAAAAAATCACATCAAAATGGTCGTATTGTATTTTTTTTATAACAACAAAACGCACTTAAGGAGGCCTGAAGGGCCGGCATATCGTAGCCCAGGGCGTAAGCCCTGGGTTCGGGATGGAAAATAAACCGGAGCCCTGTAGGGGCGGCACTAAAAATTTGAATACGAGTGTCGCCCCTGTAGGGCTCAAAATCTTTTTCTACCGTTGGACCCAGGGCTTACGCCCTGGGCTGTCCATATACCGGCCTTTCAGGCCTCCTTAGTGTGGCTTGATTAGTAGTTAAATTAATAGGGTTTATCAATAACAAGCCACAAAATGAGAGCCCTGAAGGGGCGAATGCTTGTCAGCCCAGGGCTTTAGCCCTGGGTTTTGGCATGGAAAAAAGATTTAGAGCCCTGTAGGGGCGATTCATTAAACCTGATATATTGCCCATAGTTAATTTTTAGATAAATTTGGTATATTTTAGTTGAATCGCCCCTGTAGGGCTCTGGTTTGTTTTTTACCGTAAACCCAGGGCTAAAGCCCTGGGCTGACAAGCATTCGCCCCTTCAGGGCTCTCATTATGTGGTTTGTTTTTTTATAATTATCGGATCATAATGGATCCATTAAGACAACCCTTTAGTCTTTTTTTACTTACAAGCTTGACAAGATTTGTATTTACTGGAAGACTAGGCGCATGAGTACTAAACTTACAAAAGTTACTTACTTGATTGCGGCATTATGCCTTTCTTCCAACTCTATGGCCATGAAGGAGCAGCGGCCAGCGCTCACAACGACGACAGTCGTACCTTCTGGGCAGGCGGAAAAGGCAGTTTTGCATAACCAAGAGGAGATTCTAAATCACTTGGCCAGGCTCTTGGCCAGGGAAGACTGCACGAGCCTAAAGATAGCCTGCAGGATAGGCCGACAGGCTATCATCGCTCTAAAACCTACACTGGAGAAGCTGAAAATTTTAGATTTATCAGAACATCCACTATCAGATAAGGATTTTGACCTTTTGGTGACGCCTCAGTTGGAGCAGCTCAATTTATCCTCAAACTCAATAACTGACGAAACCGTGAGGTACCTGATCGCGTTAACGCAATTGCGAGTGCTAAACTTAAGCAATACTCGCATAAGCGAGGGGAGCCTAGAGTCTCTGAGAGCATTGACAAACTTGCGGCAACTTGACTTGTCGGGGGCCCAAATGGATAACCCAAATGGCGGCCTATGCGGCCTGGAAGGGTTGACAAACTTGCAGCAACTCAATGTGTCCCGCACCTCAGTGACCGATAGGGACCTATGGCAGTTGGCAGGGTTGACAAATTTGCAGCAGCTTGATTTGTCCCAAACGCATGTGAGTAGCAAGGGCTCAAATAGCCTAGCGGGTCTGGAGGGGTTGATAAACTTGCAGCAACTCCACTTGTCCCAAACCCCGGTGAGTGACTGGGACCTAAGACGCCTGGCGGGCTTGACAAACTTGCAGCAGCTCGACTTGTCTGGGACCCAAGTGGGTGACAAGGGCCTAAAAGACCTGGCAGGATTGAAAAGCTTGCGACAGCTTGACTTGTCCAAGACCCCAGTGAGCAACGAGGGGCTACGGCACCTGTCAGGCTTAGCAAACTTGCAACGGCTCGATTTATCGCACACAAAGGTAGACAGCGAGGGTCTGTGGCACTTGTCAGGCTTGGCAAGCTTGCAGCAACTCGATTTATCACACACCAAGGTGGACAGCGAGAGCCTGTGGCACCTGTCAGGCTTGGCAAACTTGCAGCAGCTCGATTTATCACACACCCAAGTGGACAGCCAGGGCCTAAAGTACCTGGCAGGATTGACAAACTTACGGCAGCTCAATTTGTCCGGTGTTAAAGTGGGAGTCAATGGTCTAGTGTACCTGGCAGGGTTGACAAACTTGCAGCAACTCGATTTATCCGGCTTCGTGCCCAACTACTACTCCTATGCACCCGAACCCGAACCCTTCAATAGTCAACAGACTGACAAGATCTTAAGCTACCTGGCAAATTTGACAAACTTGCAGCAGCTCGATTTGACCAACACCACTATGTCAGACTATGGTCAAGGTCAAAGCTACCTGGCAAAATTGACAAACTTGCAGCAGCTCCGCCTTGGCAGAATGGCACGCCCTGGGCCCTGGGAAAGCAGTCAGAACCAAGACAGGCTAAGCTACCTGGCAAGGTTGACGAATTTGCGGCAACTCGACTTGAGCAGAATCGGAGTGAATGACCGTGACCTAGCA
Source organism: Opitutia bacterium (assembly GCA_025363695.1). Taxonomy (GTDB): domain Bacteria; phylum Verrucomicrobiota; class Verrucomicrobiia; order Opitutales; family JANYDI01; genus JANYDI01. The sequence goes on along the minus strand of JANYDI010000020.1, from coordinate 2,149 downwards.
TACCTGGCAGGATTGACAAACTTGCAGCAACTCAATTTGCACAACGCCCAAGTGAGCGATGAGGGCCTAAAGCTCCTGGCAGGGTTGACAAACTTACAGCGGCTCGATTTATCCCTCACTCAAGTGAGCGACAAGACTCTAAGACTCCTAGCAAGATCGCCAAACTTGCAGTGGCTCGACTTGAGTGATTGTCCAAACGTGACCTGTGATGGCGCCGCAGTCCTTCGGCGAGCCCTACCAAACGTGGTAGTAACGAGAACGAGAAGGCCTTAGTTTTTCGATTCCGAAGGAATCTGTGGGGGGCTTAGTATAGGCTTCCCGATAGCGATTTTTATAAAATGCGTTAGCATTTTTAAAAATCGCTATCGGGAAGGGGATCCTAAGGGGCACTCGTGCCCCTTAGCCCTTAGCCCTTAAAAAAACCTTGACACTCCTGAGGTAAAAATACTTTCTACTTACGGACGGGGCGTTGCATAGTCTGGCTAATGCGCCTGCTTTGGGAGCAGGAGATCGCAGGTTCGAATCCTGCCGCCCCGACCATCATCACTCTTAGGCCCAGATGGCGAAATTGGTAGACGCGCTAGATTCAGGTTCTAGTGTCCTTGCGGATGTGGGGGTTCGAGTCCCCCTTTGGGCACCATAGTTGAAAATCATGAACGAAACGACCCATGACGTCACTGCGGTACGGCAAGCCAAACTCGCTGCCTTGAGGAGCGAGGGGCAAGACCCCTTCAGCGCCCATTGCGAGCAAAGCCACAGCAGTCAGGAAGCTAAGCACGTGTTTGAGCAGGACCCGGAAACCTTGCTGACGGTCAGCGTGGCGGGGCGTATTACGGCCTTTCGCCTCATGGGCAAGGCAGCATTTATTAATATATTGGACCGCGATGGCACCTTACAGGCTTACGTCAGCGCTGATGGCCTGGGGCAGGAGGCCTATGCGACCTTTAAAAAATTGGATATCGGAGACATCCTCGGGCTCACAGGCACACTTTTTAAGACACAGGCCGGGGAAATCACCCTCAAGGCCCAGGCCTACACGCTCGTGGCCAAGAGCCTGCGGCAATTGCCTGAAAAATGGCATGGCTTGAGCGATTCGGAGCATATTTATCGTCAAAGATATCTCGATTTAATAGTTAATCAGGACTCCCGCAAGCGCTTCCAACTGCGCAGCCGTATTTTACAGGAGATTCGCCGCTTTTTGTGGGACCGCTCCTTCACGGAGGTCGAAGGCCCCGTGTTCCAAAGCATTCCCGGTGGCGCCGCCGCCCGGCCCTTTGAGACCCACATGCATGCCCTCAATTGCAACTTCTACCTGCGCATTTCCCTGGAGCTCTACCTCAAACGCATGCTCGTAGGCGGCTTTGATCGCGTATTTGAAATGGGTCGCGTGTTTCGCAACGAGGGACTTTCACGGAGGCATAATCCCGAATTTACCATGATTGAGCTCTATCAAGCTTATACCGATTATCGCGGCATGATGCGCCTGGTGTACGACCTCCTTCAACACCTTTGCACCCAGGTACTGGGCAGCACCCAGGTCCACAGACCCGACGGACTCGCCATCGAACTGGGTGGCACGTGGCGAGAAATTTCCTACAAGCAGGCCATTTTAGAAGCCACGGCCGACTCGCAATGGTTCAGCCGCTCACCCCAAGAAAAGCTCGAAGCCTGCAAAAAGCTCGGCATCCAAGTCGACCCCAAGCTCCAAGACCACGAGATCACCCACAACGTCTTTGAAAAATGCATCGAGCCCACGCTCATCCAGCCCACCTTCGTCACGCATATCCCTAAGGAGTTATGCCCCCTAGCCAAGCTTAACCCCCAGGACCCCAGCGTCTTAGACGTTTTTGAGTTGTGCATCAATGGCCAGGAAATTGCGCCCGCCTATTCAGAACAAAATGACCCTTTTATCCAAAAAACCATGTTCGCAGCCCAAGTCGGCGAGGATATTCAAAATATGGACCAAGACTTCATCACCGCCCTGGAGTACGGCATGCCCCCAGCAGGCGGTATGGGCATCGGCATCGATCGCCTCTGCATCCTCCTCACCGGCGCCGCCAATATCCGCGATGTGATATTGTTTCCGTCATTGAGGCCGGTGGGGGGAGGGGGAGAAAGTTGAAGGGCTAAGGGGCGCTTGCGCCCCTTA
>JANYDI010000017.1 GCA_025363695.1 Opitutia bacterium | reverse complement strand
GGTGCCCGGCGCCACCGCGGGCGAAGTCAGGCGCCCTCTCCCCACGGCAGCATCATCGCCATCAACAGCAGCTTCTCGAACTCGGGTTCAAATCGGTCGATGATCGCTTGCGGATGCGGGCACAGTTTCTTGTCGGTGATGTGACCAATCAGTTAAATCGGTATCACTCCTACTCTTTCACCCTTGCCTATCTTTCAGGATTTTTCAAGATACAATCTGTGGGGGGCCTTGTATCACCCTTCCCGATAGGCAATTTTACTAAAATGCATCGCATTTTATAAAATTGCCTATCGGTAGGGGATCCAAGGGGCGCAAGCGCCCCTTGGCCCTTTACTTTCCTCTACCATCCTCTAGTAACCCTTCCACTAATACACAAATATTATGCTGCAACATCCCCGACCAGGTGCCTACGTCGTAGGCGCTGCCATCGGGGCGGGTCCTGAGGGTGCCTGGGATGCCCATGGCGTCGGAAAACAGCTCCCCGCCGACGTGGACGCCGGCATTTTTGGCAATTTGTTCGATGGTCTTGGGGGCGACGCTGCTTTCGACAAAAATGGCCTTGAGCTTGCGTTCCTTGATGAGGCGTACGGTTTGGGAGATGTCCTGGACGCCCGGTTCCGTATCGGTCGAAATCCCCTGGACGCCTATGACCTCAACCCCAAAGGCACGTCCGAAGTAATTGAAGGCGTCGTGGCTGGTGATTAGGACGCGCATGGAGGTGGGGATGTTCTCGATATATTTACGACCCCAGGCATGGAGCTTGCGGTACTCTGCGCTGAGCGCTTGGGTGCGCTCTTTATACAGCGCCTGGTGCTGGGGCTGTATTTGGCTCAGCTGAGCGGCAACGCCTTCCATGGCTAAAATCCACAATTCTGGGTCGAACCAAATATGCGGGTCGGCTTGTCCGTGGCTGTTGTTCAAGGCGATGAGGGACTCCTTGGGCAGGGCTTCGGCCAAGGCGTAGACGCGCTTGCCTTGTTTTTTGCGATGGTCTAGGAGGTCCGACATGCGGCCTTCGAGCATCAAGCCATTATATACGATGATATCGGCCTTGGAGAGCAGCACCACGTCCCGAGTGGTCGCCCGGTAAAGGTGAGGGTCTATGCCCGGGCCCATAAGTCCTTGGACTTCCAGGGTATCGCCGGCAATGTGCTTTACCAGATCAGCCGCAAAGCTGGTGGTCGCCACCGCCAGGAGCTGTGTACGCGGCGTTGTCTTTTTGCAGCCAGAAAGGCAGCCCAAAAGGAGGCAGAAACAAAGGCTATGGTTTAAGATTTTTTTGAATAAAAAGGACATTGAGGCCTCCTTGGCGTGTGTAGTGCGTTTTGGACATGAGCGTCTTGACGAGGTGTATCCCCAAACCCCCTTCAGGACGTTCCATCAGGGGGCTGTGCGTATCGGGTTTTGGGGCATCGTTAAAGGGATCAAAGGCTATCCCGTCGTAGGTGAGCTCCAGCGTGACGCAATGCGCCTCTAAGCGCGCCTCGATCGCTAAAAAATGTTCCCCAGTATCCTTCCAAGCATAGGTGAAGGCGTTGGTCACCAACTCATCCGCGCTGAGCATCAGGGCATGCAGGACTTCTGCAGGCAGGGTGTTCTCCCTGCCAAAGCCTTGTAGCGCTTTTGCGAGGCGTTCAAGCTCGGAATAGTTGTTTTTGAGACGCAAACGCATAGGGGGGTGGATGGTGGTGGAGAAAGGGAAGGGGCTAAGGGGAGCAAGCTCCCCTTAGGATCCCCTTTCCGATGGGCAATTTTACAAAATGCTAGCGCATTTTGGTAAAATTGCCCATCGGGAAGCCTATACTAAGGCACCCTCCGGATCGCTTCGCGATCCATTTTTTAAAACCTCACTTCTGGCGTGCCGCCCGAAGCTTAGGAAGCGTAGGGTGGCGGAAGGGGTGGGATTCGAACCCACGAGACCCTCTCAGGTCTAACGGTTTTCAAGACCGCCGCGTTCAACCGCTCTGCCACCCTTCCATGGGTTGGAATCTGTTTTAATTTTTGGAGAAGCTCAAGCTTAAAATATGGCAGGCCATGAGGACACACCTTAGCCCTCTCTACTCCTCCTCCCTATGCATGGAAACGGGGACACTTTGGGCCCAGTCCGTTTCCTGGACGCGTTGGCCACGTTCCTTGCCAAAAAGCATGGCGATCTCGTTAGCGCGCAGAGCACGGCATTGGCCGGGGCCCACGCCCTTAATCATCAGGCGGCCGATTTGGAAGCGTTTGAGCCGTTCCACTAAGTACCCTAGAGCTTTAAAAAGGCGGCGGATTTCACGTTTTTTTCCATGATGCAAGTGGACCTCTACCTCGCGGCCCCAATCGCGGCCAGGGTTACGCTTCAGGATGTTGTCACACTTAAGCCATTCACCCTCATCGTGCACGCCCTTAATCAGGCGCGGAATGTGCTCGGGGTCCAGTGAGCTGTTGAGCCGGACGGAGTATTTTTTAGTGATTTCACTGGACGGGTGGGTCAGTCTTTGGACCAAATCGCCGTCGTTGGTGATGATGATCATGCCCTCGCTGTCTTTGTCCAGGCGGCCAGCGCACAGCAGGCGTAGCCCCTTATATTGTGCGGGAATGAGCTCGTAAATGCTGCGATCTCCCGGCATCGGGGTATGGGTGCAGACAAACATTTTGGGTTTATAGAACATCAAAACGACCGAACGTTGCGGTTGAGGCTTGATCTTTCGGCCTCGAACCGTAAGCTGATCGGTGCTTGGGTCTATTTTTTGGCCTAGCTCAGCGGTTTTCCCGTTCACGCATACGAGGCTTTCCTGAATCCACGTCTCAATCAGGCGACGAGAGCCCAGGCCTTGTTCTGCTAAAAATTTCTGTATTCTTACTGGTTCCATGAAACCCTTTGTTCTGTTGTTGTTCTTGTTTGTGCCCTTGTGCGCGCGTGAGGAGTGTTTGAAAACTATCCGCGTGGCCACCTTCAACGTCTGCAACTACCTGCTGACGGACCGCAAGGTCGATGGCCAGTTTTATAAAAATTATCCCAAGCCCGAGGCGGAAAAAACAGCCCTAAGGGCCAGCATCCGTGCCGTAGACCCCGATATACTGCTTTTACAGGAAATCAAAAAGCCCTTTCTTGAAGAGCTCCAAAAGGACCTCAAAGCCGAAGGCCTTGACTACCCCTATGCTTACAGCCTGTCGGGCCGTGATGTTCAGCGTTCGCTCGGAGCGCTTTCAAAGCTCAAACCCGTTTTGGTGGCCTGTCATAATGCGATCCCTTTTACTTATAAGGGCCAAAATGCCTATGTCAAGCGAGGACTCTTAGAACTTAGATTTATCGTAAATAGCAAGCCCTGGAGCCTCTACACGCTGCACCTAAAAAGCAAGATTCAGCACGATAAAACGCTCAATGACCCCGAATGCCATGCTCAACGTACGGGCGAGGCCCGGGTCCTGCGCAAGTGCCTTTTAGCCACTCAGGCAACGGCTTCGCAAGAGGCGCTATTTATGATTGCTGGGGACTTTAACGATCATCCTAATTCCTCGGCGCTCAAGCACCTAAAAGGCTTTACCCACAAGGGCAAGCTCGAAATCGTCAGCGAACGCCTGCCTTGCTGCGACCCCCAAGACCCCAGCCTCCCTGCCTGGACCTACGCCTCCCGCTACACGGAGTCCTGGCATACCGTTGACCACGTCCTCGTTTCCCCGGCCTTCAAAAAACAGCTCCCGAAGTCCCAGGCCTTTGTAGGCCCAGCTTCGATGGGGAGTGATCATAGAATAATATATGTCGATGTGTTGTTTTAAGGGCCAAGGGGCGCTTGCGCCCCTTAGGATCCCCTTCCGATAGCGATTTATTAAAATGCTGGCGCATTTTAAGTAAATCGCTATCGGGGAGGGCATACTAAGGCCTCCACAGATCGCTTCGCGATCGAAGTGTAGACAATATAAGAATTTATTAAAACGCACTTAAGGAGGCCTGAAGGGCCGGCAGATACATAGCCCAGGGCGTAAGCCCTGGGTCTTGGTTGGAAAAAAAACCAGAGCCCTGTAAGGGCGGCACTAAAATGTGAATGTGAGTGTCGCCCCTGTAGGGCTCAAAAATTTTTCACCTGTAAACCCAGGGCTTACGCCCTGGGCTATCTATCTGCCGGCCCTTCAGGGGCGACACTCACATTCACATTTTAGTGCCGCCCTTACAGGGCTCTGGTTTTTTTTCCAACCAA
>JANYDI010000165.1 GCA_025363695.1 Opitutia bacterium | reverse complement strand
GGGTGAAGTTTTTTTGAGCCCTACAGGGGCGACACTCGTATTCAAATTTTGAGTGCCGCCCTTACAGGGCTCCGGTTTGTTTTTCATATCAAACCCAGGGCTTACGCCCTGGGCTACGATATGCCGGCCCTTCAGGCCTCCCATAGTGTGGTTTGAATGAACGACTTAGATTAGGCTTAATTGATGACACGCCCTAATCCACATAAATTATTCGCCCTTTCAGCCAGCCTACGCCAAGTGGCTTCGGCGGCCAGGGGCCTCCTTGTGCGGTTTAAATAAAAAATTATATTATCCATGATTCGATCCCGTAGGGATCGAGAGGATGGGCCTTGTATCACCCTTCCTGGTAGCGAATTGCTGAAAATGCGCAGCATTTTCACAATTCGCTACCAGTAGGGGATCCAAGGTGCGCGCACCCGCAAGCGCCCTTTGGCCATTTATAACTCCGCTATTTGTCGCGCCCCTTGGCCATTTTTATCCATTTATCTGCCTTTGTTCCTGTGCCACCGCAAAATGCAAGGTCAAGGCCGTTCCTAGGCCGGCGTGGGTGTCGAGGCTGACGCGGCCGCCATGGGCGCGCATAATGCGGTGAATGATGAGCATGCCCAGGCCATGGCCGGAGGGCCGGGTGGTGAAGTAGGGTTCGAAGATTTGGGGTAAATCGGCTTCGGCGATGCCTTGGCCGCTGTCTATGAGTTGAATGAGGGCCTCGTTTTCGCGTACAGAGGCGACGACACGCAGGGTGCCGCCTTGGCGTAGGGCATCGATGGCGTTTTTGATGCCGTTGTAGAAGACTTGCTTGAGCTGATGGGGATCTCCTTGGATACTTGGAAAGTCGGCGGGCAATTCTAGGCTGACGGCGATGCCCAGGTTGTGGATCTCTGGAGCATGGAACTTGAGGACTTCTTCGATGAGGGCAATGAGGTCTACAGCCTTCCAGACCAGGGGCTGCGGGCGTATGGCTTCGAGGAAGTGCTTGATGATGTCGCTGAGTCGATCGACTTCTTGCAGGCAGATGGCCAGGGTGTGTTGATCGCTGGCATCGGAGCAGCGTTTGAGGAGTTGGAGGTGAATCGATAAGGTGTTGAGTGGGTTTCCGATTTCATGAGCCACGCCGGCTGCCAATTGGAAAATGGAGGCAATTTTTTCTTCCTCCAGGAGGGTTTGCTCCGAAGCTTTGTCTGCGGTGATATCTTGAAGAATCAACAATTGCTGCAGGTCGCCTTCGTCTTTTATGGAAAACGGGACGCCATAGAGCCGCAGGAGCCGTGGTTCGGGGTATGCGATAGCCAGTTCGCGAGAAAAGCTGCTCCCCACATGCAAGCCGACCAGGCCGGGAACCCAGCGCCCCAGGACGCCGCGGCCTATTTCCTCGGCAGGAAAGCCAATCAAGCGCAGGGCGGCCACGTTGGCGTAGCTCACCACATGCGTGCTATTGAGCACGACAATGCCTTCGTGAATGCTGTTAAAGACGGTTTCAAACAGTTTACGTTCACGGGCCAAACGTTGGACAAGAATGGTCAGGTTGAGGGTGTCTAGATTTTCTAGGTGTCCCAAAACTTTATCTAAAGCGGATGCCTTTATTGCCGTTTTCATGGTGCGCTCTCATAAAAGCACTTAAAGCGAACAAAGTTCAATGAAAATCACAAGGCGCCGCACTATTGGCTCGTTTTTTGATGAACAATGCACTAGGCTGCTCGATACGTAGACCCTCACCATGCCTCAAAGAAAAGAAAGAATACTGCAAGGCATTGCTGCTTCTCCAGGAGTGGCGCATGGAGCCTTTACGTTGGTCAGCAGGAAAGAAGTCGAGATTAAGGACTATCTGGTTGAGGAGGGCAAGGAGGCGCTAGAAATTGAACGTTTCAAGCAGGGCATTGCCCGGACGCGCGATGAAATTGAAGCCACGCGTCAGCAGGTTGCGAAAAGTCTTGGAGCTCAGGAAGCACGGATCTTTGAAGCGCATTTGATGCTCATTGAGGACCAAAAATTTCATCAAGACGTCCTGCGGGAGTTTTATAGGACGCACCTCAATATCGAATATTGCGTTAAAATTGTTTTCAGAGAATACCAACGCATTTTTGGGCAGCTCGAAGCAGAGGCTTTCCGCGATCGCGCCTTAGATGTTCAGGACGTCTACACGCGCCTGGTGGCCAACCTGACCGGAGAGCAGGAAAACCCCTTTAAGGACTTGGATGGCAAAAAAATCCTCATCACACGGGATCTGATCCCTTCGGACTCGGCCAATCTTCAAAAAAGCCAAGTTTTGGGCATCGTAACGGCCACGGGCGGGCATACCGGGCACGCGGTGATAATAGCCAAGTCGCTGCAGGTCCCAGCTGTTGTGGGGCTCAGCGCGATTACCGAGCAGCTCAAGCCGTCCGATTACCTGCTGATTGACGGCAATGAGGGCATCGTCATCATTAACCCGACCCAGGACACGCTCAACCACTACGAACGCATTTTGTTGGCGCGTAAAACGGCGCGCAGTACCTTTACTTCGACCCTAGACCTGCCGGCCCAAACCCGCGATGGTAATGCGCTCGAGCTGATGGCTAACCTTTCCGATGTCAGTGAAATGGAGGCCTTTGGCAAATCTGGAGCCGATGGCATTGGCCTGTTTAGGACCGAATGCTTATTTTTAAAGGAAAACCGCTTCCCCAAAGAAGAAGAACAATTTCAGGTCTATAAGGCGCTGGCTCAGGGAGCCACACCCAACCCCGTGGTCATCCGTACCCTCGATATTGGCGGAGACAAACAAATGTCCCTAGGGGTACACTCGCGAGAACGCAATCCGTTTTTAGGCCTACGCGGGATTCGTTTTTGCTTGAGGCACAAGACGATTTTCCGCGAACAACTCAGAGCCATCTTGCGAGCCAGCGCTTTTGGCAAGATCCGCATCCTCTTGCCCATGATCAGCGGCCTGACGGAGCTGCTGGAGGCCAAGGGCCAAATCGAAGCGGCCAAAAATACGCTACGAGCGGATGGCTTTGTATTCGATGAGGCCATTCGCATCGGCATTATGCTGGAAGTCCCCAGTGCTGTGTATACCGCTGATTTATTAGCCGATCATTGTGACTTTTTTAGTCTCGGGACCAATGACCTCATCCAATACACCCTGGCGGTTGACCGACTCAATGAGCAAGTGGCCTACCTCCACGAGCCCAATCACCCAGCCGTTCTGCGTTTGCTCAAATATGCAGCCGATGCCGCTCATGAGAAAAAAATCCCCATCAGTCTTTGTGGTGAATTGGCCGGCAATGCTCTCTATACGCCCTTTTTTGTGGGCATTGGCATCCAGGCCCTCAGCATGACTCCAGATGCTCTGCCGGAGGTCAAGTACCTGATTCGCCGCCTCCAAATCAAGGAGGCCCAGGACATCGCGGCTCGCGTCCTCAAGCAGGCCCATGCACAAGAGGTGTTTTCCATCCTCAAGGCCTTTTACTTCAGCAAAATGGACATCGCTGGGTAAGGGGAGGGGAGGGGAGAAAGGGAAGTGAAAAGGGCCAAGGGGCACTCGTGCCCCTTAGGATCCCCTACCGATAGCGATTTATTAAAATGCAAGCGCATTTTAAGTAAATCGCCACCTGGTGAGGACATACAAGGCACCCTCCGGATCGCTTCGCGATCGGGTTTAATATAATCTACGCTATTCTATTAAAAACCACAAAATAAGCGCCCTGAAGGGGCGAATGCTTGTCAGCCCAGGGCTTTAGCCCTGGGTTAGGGCATGGAAAAAAGATTTTGAGCCCTACAGGGGCGATTCATTGGAGTTCTTGCATAACCTCATTAGGCGTGTGACCGATACTTGTCCTTTATCAAAACACACTTAAGGAGGCCTGAAGGGCCGGCATATGACAGCCCAGGGCGTGAGCCCTGGGTTTGGCGTTGAAAAAATATTTTTGAGCCCTACAGGGGCGATTTATACAATAACTCTTCTAAATTACACAATAAATCTCTTTTATTATAAATCGCCCCTGTAGGGCTCAAGATTTTTTTACCGTTGAACCCAGGGCTTACGCCCTGGGCTACGATGTGCCGGCCCTTCAGGCCTCCTTAAGTGTGTTTTGATTAATAGACTTAGATTAATAGGACTTATCAATAACAATCCACAAAATGAGAGCCCTGAAGGGGCGAATGCTTGTCAGCCCAGGGCTTTAGCCCTG
>JANYDI010000133.1 GCA_025363695.1 Opitutia bacterium | reverse complement strand
AAGCGATCTACCGTCTAGATAGTCAAGAGTAAAAGTCTAAAATTCATAATTTTCTTGGTAAAGTTTGTTGTTTTTTATCATGGAATTTAAGCACACTACCATTTTGCGCATAACGGCAACCAGTGCAACTTTACCACTTTTTCCTTTGGCGATGAGTGATTGATAGAATTTCTGCATTTTTCCAGGTTTAAATGCTGCTACTAACGCTGACATGTATAATGTTTTTCTTGCAAAAAATCTGCCGCCGCGAATGTGGCTTTTGCCAACTTTTTTGCCGCTTTCGTTGGTCCGGGGAGCCACACCCACGAGGCTGGCGATCTCCTTGTTGCTAAGGCTGCCAAGCTCAGGAAGCTCCGCCAGTAGGCTATTGGCTGTCTTTTCAGCGACCCCCACATGGCTTATTAGTATCTGTTGTTTCCGATACATTTCCTCGTCTTTAATAACCAATTGATTGATGTCCTTTTGGATCTTTTTTCGCTGTTTTTCTATGAACTCAAGCTGCTCATTGGCATACTCTAACGGCTTGCCCGTCAGCATCTTAGCTCTGCATTTGTAGGCATGAAGGTCCTCTCTGAGGCTCACTTGCATGGATCTTAAATTTTGCATTTCTAGCTGATGACTGCTAACCACTTTACACACAGGTTTATATTTACTGATAAATTCTGCATATTTTTCGATCATTCTACTATCCGATTTATCGGTTTTTGCAGAATATTTTGTAGTTTTTGCAAAATGATGCACTTTGTTGGGATGCGCACGATGCACGGGGATGCCAGCCTCGCTAAACATAACCATTGCCAAGCGTTCATAGCCACCCGTTGCCTCGACCACGCACAGCCCTATAGCCATTCCCTTGATGTTAGAATTGATGTATTCGCCGATGGCCTCTTTTGTATTCTTTATTTTTTTATGTTTCTCTTTTATCGAAATATCCAGTGTGTTTTTTGACACATCTATGCCTATAAATGTCTTGATTTCCGTGCTCATTTGTGTTGTCCTCTAGTTGCAGAGTTTTAAGGGTTCAAAGTGCGGTCTACAGGATTGTAATGCGGTCTCGAAGACCCTTCTACCGTTCGTACTTACACTTTGCAATGTATTGAGTGGGAGCGTACCCAGTTCGCTTCGGTCTTTTTGACCAATCAGTTAAATCGGTATCACTCCTACTCTTTCACCCTTGCCTATCTTTCAGGATTTTTCAAGATACAATCATGAGGGTGCCTTGTATCGCCTCACCGGGTAGCGAATTGTGAAAATGCGTAGCATTTTAATAATTCGCTACCCGTTAGGGGATACAAGGGGAGCTCGCTCCCCTTGGCCCTTAAAAATTTTTTATAATAAGGATTGACAAAGTCAAAAAAGTAAGGCCTTATACAGGGCTTTGAGAGCGTTTTTTAATATTTTGGAAAGAATTCCATGAGGCATTTTTCAGATCAATGTCTTGACATGGCGTGCTCGATACTCGGGCATCATATCGGATTTTTAAGGGATGACGGGACGTTAGAGCCCGCGTTAGGCGAGCACACGCGAGCGGACGAGCCGGGGCACGTGGCGTTTGCCATTGGTGAGTTTTGCCGAGCGGCGCATGTGCTGGAGCTGGAGGGCTGCGATTTAGTCGATAGTGCCGCCCGGGTCATCACTCTGCAGGCCTTCAGCGATGAAGATGCCGCTGGGGTGGGGCATGCCCTGTTGGGTTTGCTGACCTTTGGGCCCTCGCTGGACCGCAATCCCGTGTGGGAGCGCTTGGTCGATGAGACGCGTAAGCGCCTTACCGAGTACTGCCGTTCACGCAAGGCGCACAATGGCTACGAGCATGTGTATGCTGTCGCTCGTTCAGTGGCGCGTTTCAGCTTGGATTTATCCAAGAAAGATGATACAGGCAAGCTCATCGATACATTTTTGGAAACGATTGCCCAGGGCAGCAGCGGTGGCTTTTTTGATACGGCTGACTATGGCAAGTCCGGCCTCTATGAACTAGAAGGCGTCCAGGCCTTTGTTTTCCTTCGACAGGTTCTGCAGTTGCACGTTCAATCAGGTCTTAGGGAGCGCAAATTGCCTAGCTTGCGTACCTTTGTGGACCGTTATTTGAGGATCATTCCGGATCTTGTGCGCTCCGATGGCCTGGGCTGGACCTTTGGGCGCAATACGGGCATTTATGGTCAAATGACGCTGATCAGCCTGCTGCTCCAGGCCTTGTCTGATGGCTGGATTGCCCCAGACAAAGTGTCTACCTATTACGATTGCCTAAAACGCCTTTTCCGTTACTTTTTCACCACTTACTGGGATGCTGAGCACGGCCGTTTGGTGGTGCGTGATGACGAGCGTGATATAGACGTGCAAATCACTTCGCGTCTAGCCAACTTTGACGCCGTGCGTTCTTTAAGTCAATGGGCGCGCTTGGCCCATAATTTACCGGTGTCTGCGCAACTGCCTTTGCCCAGTCAGGCTAAAATTCGAGGGCGTTACGTTGTTTTTAACAAAAATAATCAAGGCGAGCAAGGTGTTTTTCTTTATCAGGACATCCAAAGTGGGCTGAGCGTGCAGTTGCCGCTGCTCAGCGGGGCGGGTTCGGGCACCTGCGGCCCACAGGCGTTTCCGCATTGTCCGGGGCTTTTTGATTGGCCGGTTTCTCACTACGAGCCGATTCTCTTGCCGGAGCTCCAGTTTGGGCCGCACCGCGTTGTGCCGAGTTTTTACGGTAAATCTTGCGTCGCTGGCCTCAATGGTCCGGGCTGTTTTTACTTCCGCTATCAACAGCCGGATCTCATTGATTATGAGGAAAAAATCGTGCCGGGCTTGGGCTCCTGCAAGGTAGATTGGACCTTTGAGGGGGGGCATATCCGCTGCGTTTTCTCATTTAGCGTAAAACAGCCTGTGCAGCTGGATGGCATGCGTTACGTGCTTGCCGTGGCGGCTCCGCATAGCTTGTTACATAACCCTGCTAGCCTGACTCAGGGACCCGAAGGCCTTGGGGTTACGGTGATTAAGGATGACTTTCAGGCGGAGTGGGCCCAGCCCCGGATTGTGACTGACGACCCTGAATACCGTACCTATACGGGAAAAATTCATTATTTGCAAGTGCTTGAGCGCAAGCATCCTTTGCAGATGCGTCCAGGTCGGGAGTACCGCCTGGAGCTGGAGTTGCGTCCTGATATCAGGACAATTGAGGAACACGGTTTATGAAGTTGACGTATCCGCACACCCTCGCTTTGGTTACGGGAGCTAGCCGTGGTATTGGGAAGTCTATTGCGCAAGCGCTTGCGCAAGAAGGACTTACGGTGCTGTGCGTCAGTCGCTCAGAGGCTGGCTGCCAGGATACCTTGGCCGCTATTGCCGAATCGGGCGGGACAGCGCACGCTTTGGCCGTGGATGTGGCGGATCCTGATGCGGTCGAGGCTGCTTGCAAAACGATAAATGATCGCTGGGGCGCCGTGAGCATCTTGGTGAACAATGCCGGGATTACCGCGGATAATTTGCTTTTGCGCATGAAAAATAAGGAATGGGACGACGTTTTGGCAACCAACCTTTCCAGCTGTTTTTATTGGTGCCGCGGGCTCGTTAGCGGCATGACCCAAAAACGTTGGGGGCGTATCGTCAATATTACTTCAGTTTCAGGCTTACGTGGGAATGCCGGACAGGCCAATTATGCGGCAGCCAAGGCAGGTATGATCGGCTTTACCAAAAGCATCGCGCGCGAGCTGGCTTCCCGAAATATTACCGCCAATGCGGTGGCTCCTGGGTTTATCCAAACCGATATGACTCATGGACTCAGCGAGGACATTAAGGAAAAAATATTGCCACATATACCGTTAAAACGATTCGGCGTAGCTGCGGACATCAGCGCTATGGTCACTTTTTTATGCGCTCAGGAGGCAAATTTTATCACGGGACAAACTTTTACTGTTGACGGTGGCATGGTAATGTGATCCTCATGATAGGGCACATTTTATTACTGTTTTTTAAGCATCATTATGAGTAATCAATCAATACAAGAACGCGTTATCCAGATTATTAGCAATCAGCTCGGTCGAAAGATGGAGGATATCAAGCTGGAGTCTTCCTTTACCGGAGACCTCGATGCCGATTCCCTCGACCTCGTGGAGCTCGTCATGGCCTTTGAGAATGAATTTTCTGCCGAAATTGGCGAAGATGGCATTCCTGAGGAAGACAGCGAGAAGCTACGTACCGTCCAAGATGTCATTCATTATGTTGAAAAACGCATGAAGGACCGCTCCGCCAAGGGCTAAAAAAATTCCCCCTATGAAGCGTGTTGTCGTTACTGGCATAGGTCTTGTGACCACCCTGGGGTCGGATATCGAGACTTTTTTTTCCAGTCTGCTTGCTGGGAAAAGTGGGATCAGGCGTATTACACGCTTTGATCCCAGCGATTATCCCTGCCAGGTGGGCGCTGAACTGAACGATTTCAACCCAGAGGACTGGATGGAATCTAAAAAAGCCATACGCAATGATCGTTACACTCAGTTTGCTATCGCGGCGGCCTTGCAGGCCGTTGCCCATGCAAAGCTGGACGTGAAGCAGATGAACCCCTTCCGCATAGGGGTGGTTATCGGATCGGGAATCGGGGGTATGGAGACCATTGAGACGCAGTCGCGGCGCCTCATCGAGTTGGGTCCCCGAAAGGTATCGCCGTTCACGATTCCTTCGCTGATTGTGAACATGGCCTCGGGCATCGTTGCTATAGAACTGGGAGCCAAGGGCCCCAACTTTGCCATCGTAAGTGCTTGCGCCACAGCGTCGCACTCGATAGGCGAGTCCTTGCGCATTTTACGCACGGGCGATGCGGACGTGATGATCGCTGGGGGCAGCGAGGCGGCGATTACCCGTTTGGGTTATGCCGGGTTTTGCTCCATGAAGGCTATGAGTACTGGCTTTAACGATAAACCTGAGGCTGCCAGCCGTCCCTTTGACAAAAAACGCGATGGTTTTGTGATGGGCGAGGGCGCGGCTACTTTGGTTCTGGAAACCCTCGACCATGCCTTGGCGCGCGGAGCCCAGCCGCTGTGTGAGCTGCTTGCCTATTCGGCCAGTTGTGATGCTTACCACATTACAAGCCCAGATCCGCAAGGGGCTGGATTGGCCCATTGCTTGCAGGATGTCCTCAACAAGGCCAACATCGCAGCTTCTGCCGTAGGCTATATTAATGCCCATGGGACGTCCACAGAATACAATGATAAATTTGAGACGCTTGCGATCAAGACGGTCTTTGGCTCGCACGCTCCGCGACTAAAAATCAGCTCCACGAAGTCCATGACCGGCCATCTGCTGGGCGCCGCCGGAGCTATTGAAGCGGCAGCCGTCGTCAAAGTATTACAAACAGGGCGCATTCCTCCTACGATAAATCAGGAGGAGCCCGATGAGTCCTGCGACCTTGACTATGTTCCCAATCACGCCCAAACGCAGCCTGTCGAATACGCGATCAGTAACAATTTAGGCTTTGGTGGCCAAAACGCCTGTATCCTCATGCGCCGTTACACGCCATAACCCCTCCTTCTTATGCTTTCAGAACAAGCGAAAAAGTTACAAGAGGCCATGCAAAAAGCCCTTGAGCATACCCGTCACGAATTCAACGCCCTGCATACCGGGAAGGCCTCTCCTGCCATGGTAGAAAGCGTTCTGGTAGACGTCTACGGGAGTTCCTCTCGCCTCCGGGATATTGCCGCGATCACTACGCCCGATGCCCGTATGATCGTTATTCAGCCCTGGGATAGAGGCCTGGCCAGTGAAATCGAAAAAGGCATCCGAAAAGCCAATATCGGCCTTAACCCTTCAACCGAAGGAGCCGTGATCCGCTGTCCTGTTCCGGAAATGAGCAAACAACGGCGCACGGAGCTGGTCAAGGTCTCCGAAGGCATTGCCGAGCACGGCCGTGTAGGCGTCCGAGCCGCACGCAAGGAAGCCATGGATGTCATCAAGCACCTCGAAAAAGAAGGCGTTATTTCCGAAGATGATCTGAAGCGCCTCGAAAAAGATATCCAAAAGCACACCGATCGCTCCATCGCCGACATCGCTAAGTTGTTGGAGGACAAGGAAAAGGAGCTCATGAGATAGGGAAAGGGCCAAGGGGAGCTAGCTCCCCTTGGATCCCCTAACTGGTAGCGAATTGTGAAAATGCTGCGCATTTTCAGCAATTCGCTACCAGGTGGGGCGATACAAGGCACCCTCCAGATTCCTACGGAATCGAAAAACAAAGCATTCCCGGATCGCTTCGCGATCTGTGGGTGCCTTAGTATGCCCTCCCAGGTAGCGATTTTATTAAAATGCATCGCATTTTATAAAATCGCTACCTGTAGGGGATCCTAAGGGGCGCAAGCGCCCCTTAGCCCTTTTCACTTTCAACGCCCCTTAGCTCCATAACTTTCAATGAATACGCATTTTCAGTCCGTTGCGTTGGAGTCCTTGCACTACGTGTTGGGCCCGCAGGTGTGGACGTCGTCCTCTATTGAGGAGCGGCTGGGGCCCTTTTACGAGCGGCTGGGGCTTGCGCAGGGGCGGCTTGAGCTGATGACGGGTATCCAGGAGCGGCGTTTTTGGCCCACAGCGGTGCTGCCGTCGACGATTGCGGCACAGGCGGCACAGGGGCTTTTGGAAAAAAGCGGCGGGCCAGAAATTGATTTAATTATATATTCCGGGGTGTGTCGTGATCAATTGGAGCCTTCGACGGCCAGCGCGGTTCATGCGGCTTTGAAGTTGCCAGCGCGTGTGGCGTTTTTTGATCTTTCGAATGCCTGTTTGGGTTTTTTGGATGCCTGTGTTGTGGCGGCGGCCTTGATCGATAGCGGTGCTGTGCGGCGGGTGTTGATTGTTGCTGGGGAGGACGGGAGGCCTTTGTTGGAGCGCACGATTGATACCTTAAATAAAACGGAGCTGTCGCGCGCTGCCATTAAGCCGTATTTTGCCAATTTAACGATAGGATCTGGAGCTGTGGCAGCGACTTTGGCGCGTCGGGATTTGGCTCCGGAAGGCAGTGCCATTTTGCGGCATTGTGTTCACTTGTCGGATACGGAGCACAATGCGCTGTGTAGGGGTTCGGGTAATATCGAGGGGCTGCATATGGAAACGGATTCGGAGGAAATGCTGCGCTTGGGCTGCCAGTTGGCGAGCCGTACTTGGGACGCCTTTAAGCAGTATACGGGCTGGACGCAGGCTACGCCGGCGGCGACGATTTGCCATCAGGTGGGCAAGCAGCATCGAGATGTGCTCTACAAAACTTTGGGGCTGGACTTGGCAAAAGACTACTCCACGTTTAAAACTTTGGGGAATATCGGCTCAGCGGCCCTGCCTGTGGCCCTGGCTCAGGCGCTGGAGCGGCAGCATGTGGGGCCCCGTCAGCCCATAGCATTGCTGGGGATTGGCAGCGGTTTGGCTTGCCGGATGTTGGCGCTCAATGATGCGTAAGCGATGGCTCATGTTTTTTGGACTCGTATGGGTGGGAACCCTATGCGGGTTTTTGGAGTTGCCGGTGCAAGAGGGCGGCCGCGTGAAGCCCTTGGACAGCGTAGGGCAGGTGACTTTATTGATTTTATCGGGACGTGAGCGCGTGCCCTTGCCGCAAGGCGGCAGTTTGTCCTATGGGCAGTTTATTACCGAGCTCCTTTTGAACCCGCAGCAGGCAGGGAAGCGTCCGGTGTTTCGGGTGGACCATGATCAGGTCAAGGCTTTTTTGGGAACGCGGGATAAATGGGTATCTTTTGAGGTTTTGGCGCCGCATGCGGAAGCCTTTTTAGCAAAGGTGGCCGCTTTGCCCAAGGAGCCTCAACAGCAGGATGCGCTTGAGCGGCAATGGGTTAAGCTCCATGAGAGCATGGTGTTGTATCGCCAATTGTCGCACAGCCTCCTGCCCGAAGGCTTAGAGGGGTCCGAGGAGCGTTTGCGCCAGGAAATCGCTGCAGGCGTACGGGCCTTACGGGCGCAGGAGGCCGGGTTGCCGTATACAGCGGCGCATTTGGACCGTTTGGTGACGCTTACGCATGGGTTTTTGAATACTCCTGGTCAGCTGGGGCTGTTGCCGATCGCAGACGCGGCTTGGGCTCCGCTGGGCTCCCTATTGCTCGAAACCCTCATGGCCAAGCCGCTGCCTGAAGTGCTTTCGTATTACTGGGAGGCTGCCGCTGCCTGTCAACGCGGGGATGGGCCGGCCTTGGAGCAAAAAAGCGCGCGCATCTATGCGCTGATGCCATCGCTGCTACCGGCGGAAACACTTAGGCGCGTGGCGACAGAATACCGATTTAACCAAATTAACCCCTTCTTTTTTGCGCGTTGCCTTTATGTGGCCAGTTTCGTTTTATCCGCATTTTTCTGGTTATGGCCTAAGCGCTTTTTGTGGGTTTCAGGCTGGAGTTTAGCCGCTTTGGCGCTGCTGCTGCACACGCTGGGCTTAGTGGCGCGCATTTATATATCTGGAAGGCCGCCTGTAACAAACCTGTATTCCTCAGCGCTTTTTGTCGGGTGGGGCGCCAGCCTTTTAGCCTGGGTTTTGGAAGCGCGTCAGCGTCAGGCGCTTTTGGGAGCCGTAGGGGCCCTTGTCGGGTTTAGTACTTTATGGATCGCTAAATCTCTAGGAAGCAGTGGTGACACGCTGGAGCTCTTGAGGGCCGTTTTGGACACCAACTTTTGGCTCAGTACGCATGTCATTATGGTCAACTTAGGCTATGGGGCCGTCATTCTTGCGGGGACCCTGAGCGCCTTGGCGCTACTGCACGCAACGTTCAGTGGCAAAACACGCGTCCTTTTGGCCGTTGAACCCCGCGTCTATGGCCTTGTGTGCTTTGGGCTTCTGCTGAGTTTTGTCGGGACGCTTTTGGGCGGCATTTGGGCCGATCAGTCCTGGGGACGCTTTTGGGGCTGGGACCCGAAGGAAAATGGCGCCCTGCTCATTGTTTTGTGGCTGGCCATACTGCTGCATGCGCGCGTAGGCAAATACGTGGGCCCACGCGGCTTCCTCGTGCTGGGCGTTGGCTGCAACATCGTCACCAGCTGGTCGTGGTTTGGCACCAACATGCTGGGCATCGGCCTGCACGCCTATGGCTTCATGGACAGGGCCTTCCCTTATCTGGCCGCCGTCATCCTCATCCACCTAGGCATCATGCTCATCGGCCTTGGCCGAGTAAGGGGCTAGGGGGCGCTTGCGCCCCCTAGGACCCCCCTACCGATGGGCAATTTTACAAAATGGTAAAGCGCTTTTTGATAAATTGGCCCATCGGGGAGGG